>NZ_QKRU01000070.1:0-35487 GCF_003234055.1 Pseudomonas sp. 57B-090624 | reverse complement strand
CCGCGCTCAGTGATGTGCTTGACCGCTTCGATCTTGAATTCTTCGGGGTAACGCTGGTTGCTCATGGCACCTCCTGATGGGCCTCATTATGAGGCTTGGAGGTGTCTACGAAACTAGGGGCGATTCACTGGTGCAGAACCGCCTGGCCGATGATCCGGTCCACATCGAACATTCAGAGGCCAGAATAAGAGCCTCCGACAAAGGGCTTACAAGGGGCAGTGAAATCCAGCGCTGAGCGATACGAAGACGTCTGGACGTTCATCATGCCGAGCACGGTGTGGAACAGGTTGTCGTGGCTCAGCGGTGACGTGGTTTGAGCTTTCAAACAACCCACGTTGACCTTTTCGCTCTTCGCGAGCGAGTCAGACATCCAAAGTACCAACGGCACCTTTGTTTGCTCGTCAGGAGCCATCGCGTAAGGCAGCCCGTGTAGATAGAGCCCACCCTCCCCCAGCGATTCGCCGTGGTCCGAAACGTACATCAGCGCAGTGTCGAACTTGGTGTTGGCCGCCAGGATATCGATGAGATTTGCAGTCACATAATCGGTGTAGAGGATTGAGTTGTCGTAGGCATTGACCACCTCCTCCTGCTTACATTTGTCGAGCTCGTTGGTCTCGCACACCGGTGCGAATTTCTTGAATTGCGAGGGGTAGCGCTTGTAGTAGGCCGGGCCGTGACTGCCTTTGTAGTGGAGCACCAGGACAGCATCGCCTTCCTGGCGCTTGATGAAGTCTTGCATCTCCGTGAGCAGCACCCCGTCCTTACACTCCTCGCTGGTGCACAGTTGGGAATCCGCGTGAGAGGCAGCCTTGTGGTTGGGAACCCTGTCGCAGACCCCTTTGCACCCCGAGTTGTTGTCAGTCCACATGACACTGATGCCAGCGCGTTGAAGCACGTCGAGCAGCCCTTCTCGGCTCTTGGCCAAGCCATCTTTGTACTGGGCCTTACCCACGTCCAGGAACATGCATGGCAGCGAGACCGCGGTAGCGGTACCGCAGGAGCTCACGTTCGTGAAGCTAATGACATTTCGCTTTTCTAGTTCCGGATTCGTTTCACGGGAGTAGCCGTTGAGGGAGAAGTTGGCGGAGCGAGCGGTCTCTCCTACTGCCAGTACCAGCAGCCTGGGTTTACGAGCCGCACCCTGTCGATTAACTACCGCATCAGTACCAATGGCCGTCAGCGTTTTAGGTGAGGCCAGCTGACGCTTCAGGTACCCATGGCCAGCCGCAAACAAGTTGGTAGGTACCAGAATCAGCCGGATCTCCCGATTGTTGCGCAGCAAGGAGGCATACGACTGGTACTGACTCAACGCGATGCCAGATAAGGTCAACAGAGCGAGCGACAGAGCAATGAACCTGCTGACCAAAGCTTTGGCCCAAGGCTTGCGCCGGAGGGGAACCCGGGCAATCAGGTAGACGGGCAACACCCCAACCATTGCGACCCAAAGACCGAGCTTCCAATTCAGCAGCTCGGTTGCCTCAGCGACGTCGGTCTCCACAACGTTGGTGAACATTGTGTAATCGATCACGATGCCGTAGGCATTCATGAAGTAACTCGCAAAAGACGCGCTGATCAGTACCAGGCACAGTATGGGTTTGGCCAGCCGCCCCCATGACAGCAAGCTCAGAACGGTAAACACCCATGCGAATACTATGACTGGGAGGCTAGCCGCTAGCTGCCAGTTCACTTCATCGGTTTTGAATACCAGCTTCCAGAGCACGTTCCAGAGCTCAGCGTTCGCGAATAGCAGTAACCAAAAAGTCACCAGGCCGATTAGCAAATTAGTACTGATGCCTTTCTGCCGCGCATTGCGAATAGCAAAGATCCATTTGCTTAACAGGGTGTGAACAATGGATTTGGAAGGTGTCATTATCAAACTCTGGAAGCTGCTTATCCATGGCGGTAGCTATGGAGTTAGCGGGAGCTACAAGGCAAACCGTCGACAGATGCTGAGCGATTGCGCAATGTGCGGAGCGTCAGAGGCCTTAGGCCCCTAGGCGTTGGGGACGCTTAGTATGTGTGAGGCATAGGGATAAAAAGAGAAATGAATCTCGCTGAGCGCATTATTTCCGGGACCTGATAACGACACGATGACCTCGGGATTACAATGCTGACAGAAATCCAATTACTGCTGTTTTGATTGTCATTGATCACGCTATGATCAAAATTAGGGGGATACTACCCACCAAAAGCAATGCTCCGCTCAGCTAGATAAATTTAATTTCACAAACAAAACGGTTTCGTTTTGTCGTAGGCTAATTTTGAACTCTCAATTCAACTTACAAGTCTTTCTCGCGAGCAGAATATTATTTTCAACTTTTGCTCGTTAATATGTCACCCATCAATGAGGGGCGAATACCATGAGCTTTTTCAAAAATATCCTGGGCGGGCACCATGGCCGTGGAAGCCACGGTGGAGGCAAGCACCACAGCGGGGGGCATGGGGCCGAGCAATATGATCGCCATGGCCGGCAGCAGGGCTGCGACGGCGGCAATCAGGTGTATGACGGCGGGCGCCCTGCCACTCCAGCCCCCATCGAAGATCTGCAGGGCTGCAGGCAGTGCCGGACGGCCAACGATCCGTCAGCACGCTTTTGTCTAAACTGCGGAACACCGCTATCGAGTGGTTGCACCGCCTGCGGCTCGCTGCTGAGTGCAGGAGCAAGATTTTGCAGTCAGTGTGGCCAAGCGACCCTCTAAGGCTAGGTAAACAGGAAGGCCAACGAGACCACAACCCTGCGCAAGGAGAAATACGTGGGTTCAAATCATGACCATGGCAGCGCTGCAGTACGCGAGGGGCATCAGAAGAAGCTAATCATGGCGCTCGCCTTGACTGGCAGCTTCATGATTGCAGAAGTGATCGGTGCGTGGATTACCGGCAGCCTGGCGCTGTTGTCGGACGCATCTCACATGTTCACAGATACTGCCGCCTTGGCGATCTCACTGATTGCACTTCAGATAGCCAAGCGGCCGGCGGATCAGAAAAGAACGTTCGGCTATGCGCGCCTGGAGATTCTGGCTTCGACGTTCAACGCCGTGCTGCTCTTCCTGGTGGCGATGTACATCTTGTATGAGGCCTACCAGCGCTTCTTCATGCCGGCGGAGATCGCTACCGGAGCGATGATGTGGATCGCAATCGCCGGCCTGATCATCAACCTAATTTCGATGCGCCTTCTGGCATCTGCGAGCAACGAAAGCCTCAACGTCAAAGGAGCCTACCTCGAAGTTTGGAGCGACATGCTCGGCTCGCTTGGCGTAATCATCGCGGCACTTATCATCCGCTTCACCGGCTGGACCTGGGTCGACACGATTGTCGCTGTGGCAATCGGCCTTTGGGTTCTGCCGCGGACGTGGCAGTTGCTTCGCGAAAGCCTGGGGATCCTCATGGAGGGTGTCCCGAGGGGGCTCGACGTTACTGCAATCGAGGCCACCATCCTCGACGTAGATGGCGTGACGGACGTTCATGACTTGCACGTGTGGGCTGTCAGCAGTGGCAGCAACGTGATGACGTCGCACGTAGTGGTTCGGGATTCTGCAGATGGGGATGCTGTGCTGGCGGCCGTCGTGGATGCTGTCAGCGATGCATTCGAAATCCATCACTGCACCATCCAGATCGAGCGGGCAGCTTTCCACGAGAGCGTTCCCTCGCCCTCGCACTGACCGATCGGTAAACACCATGCAAACACATCACCCTCCTGGCTGAGGGTGATGTTGCAAAAAAATGCGGTGAGGGATGCCGTAAACGGCAGGAGCGCTTCGAGGGGGTTGGTGAATGGCTTCGCCTGCCCTCGTCCACAACCTCCAGAAGGCTCAGCGATGGCCTGGATCATCAAGAAGTACCTACTCACTGCCGGTATAGTGATTCTCGTATCAGAGCTGGCGAAACGCAGCGACATGCTGGGCTGCTTGGTCGCCGCCCTATCCTTGGTCACGGTCTTGACGTTGGTCTGGCTCTATTTGGAGAACCAGAGCATGGAGAAGATCTCCAACCATGCTTGGTACACGTTCTTGTACGTGCTTCCGACCCTGCCGATGTTTATTGCTTTTCCATTGCTGCTACCTAAGCTCGGCTTTTGGCCGACACTGATCAGCAGCATTCTCATCACAATGGCCAGCTTCGGAGTCTTCACCATACTGCTGCGCCGGTTCGGCATTGAGCTTCTATGATCCGGTGGCCGCAGGGATCATCTTGATGAGTCTTAACGGCTATTAACACACTCGCCCTTCACCAGGTAGCGAACCATGTGCAGTTCGCCTTTCGAGTCTTCGTAGGTCATCATGCTTCTTACATTACCGCAGTACCGCACGCTGGGTGATACATACACCAACTTACCAACGTCCAGGTCCATGCCGTAGGCGTAGTCTTCTAGTTGAGGCATGGGCTTTTTTACGCGTTGAGCATAATCCGCAGTAGCCTCTCTAGCAGAACGCTCTATGCGTTGATTGATCTCCATACCGCTTTGGGCATTGGCTGTTAGTGATGTAAAGAGCATAAACACGGCGATCGCTGATACAGTAGTGTTCATAAGAAGTCCCTTAATAAAAAAGCGCCCGTAGGGGGGCGCTAAAATTCACCTACCAAAGGAGCGTATGGTTTACAGGTGAATGCACTGGCGCGAACAACTGCTCGATGCTCTTGCCAAGCCGCTTTGAAATGAGACAATTTCCAAAGCAGCGATACCTCTTCCGGTGCCTTTAAACTAGCAAAGGAGGCTAACACCAAGATGATCGTGCAATTACAATTTGGACATGTAATAGATTGTAAGATAATTATTCGAGAGAATATCGAGCCGCCACGTGAACTAATTTGCAGAAAGGCGCTGCGGTTTGCGGCCGTGCATGGGGTCTGCCTGCGTGGCGCCCTCGATCCAAGGCCAGTACCAGTCCTTGCAAGCTAACGACCGAAATGCTGCCTGTCCTGGCCGATTCCACCTGCCAGGCGAATCTGTCATACACCGCCGCAGGCCCCAGAATCCGCTATGCTTAGGGGTGGAGCCTGCATGACTGTCAGAAATCTTGCGGCTACATTACAAATTTGTAGGATTTCGCCGCGGCCAGCTTCTTCGCGTTAAGATTCAAGCGTCCTCAGGTGACCCGGCGTATGGACAGAGGTAGCGACTACCACATGCCATACCCTCAGCCAAACTTTCGAACAGCCTGCAACCATAATCTTGGCGGATTAGGCCAACTCCTTCCTCACACCTTGAGATAAGTTATGCGCGTTCTAGTTGTGGAAGACGAAATTAAAACTGCCGAATATCTTCAGCAGGGCCTATCCGAAAGCGGGTATGTCGTAGATATCGTGCACAACGGTGTAGATGCTCTGCACTTGTTCAACACTAATGTCTATTCGTTGGTCCTCCTGGACGTGAACCTCCCGGATATCGACGGCTGGGACCTGCTGGAAACCATCCGTAAGACCAGCCGGGTCCGCATCATCATGCTGACCGCCCGCGGACGCATCAATGACAAGCTCAAGGGCTTGGACGGCGGCGCGGATGACTACCTTGTGAAGCCATTCGAATTCCCTGAGCTGCTTGCTCGCATCCGTTCGCTGCAACGCCGTGGTGATGAGTTAGTCGAGAAGAGCTCGCTGAAAATTGCCGATCTGGAACTCGACTCCGTCCGCCATCGCGTCTTCCGCGGTGGCACACGCATCGATCTCACCACCAAGGAATTTGCGCTTCTGCACCTGCTCATGAGCCGAACGGGCGAAGCGCTGACTCGCTCTCAGATCATCTCGTTGGTCTGGGATATGAATTTCGATTGCGACACCAATGTCATCGATGTAGCCATCCGGCGCTTGCGCTCGAAGATCGATGACCCGTTTGAAACCAAGCTCATTCACACGCTTCGTGGCGTTGGGTACGTTTTTGAGGAACGCGCATGAGGCCATTCAGCCTGGCTGCAAAGCTGGGGTTAAAAGTTGGGTTGATGAGCGCAGCGTTGCTGCTTCTGTTCGCCACCTTTGGCTATCTGATGGTAGGCAAGGCTCTGGAAAGAAATGCCAGAGCAGACCTGGAAGTAAAGATGGCGGGGATGGCTCACAACCTGTCCACCATCCCGGACATCTCCGGCGTCAACGCGGATGCGCATCAGCTTGTCGATTTGGTCATGGGCCACAACAACCTGTATGTGAGCATATTCGATACCTCACAGAATCAGACTCCCCTGCTCTCGATTGGCTCGAAACAGGTCAATCTGGAGGTGCACAAGTTTCAGCCGGCGGCCCAGCCCAAAGAGCACGAATGGCGTGATACGCAGGACCGTCCTCTGCTGAGTGCTTCTCGAATCATGCGTTTGGGCGATGGAACAGAGGTCAGCGTCTATATGACCATGGACCAGTCATCCAGTGAGGCGCTGCTCGATGCGTTGCTGACCTGGGCCTTGATGATGTCCCCCGTCATCCTCGCACTGATCTTGGCCATTGGCTGGTGGACTGTGCGCAGAGGCCTGCTACCACTGACCAAGTTCCTCAAGATCGCCTCGAAAATCTCAACCGAGAGCCTCGACCATCGCCTTCCAACTGATGGGATGCCGGCAGAACTCAAAATGCTCGCCGACGGCATCAACATCATGCTGGCTCGCCTGGATGATGGGGTTCAGCAGCTCTCGCAGTTTTCTGACGACCTTGCTCACGAACTTCGAGCACCGCTTTCCAACCTGATGGGCAAGGCCCAGGTTGCCTTGACCAGAGAACGATCGCTTTCCGAGTACCGGGAGGTTCTGGAGTCGTGCACAGAAGAGCTGGACCGCATGAGCCGCATGGTTTCCGACATGCTGTTCTTGGCCCAGGTCAGTCATCCAGCATCAATGGTGGAGTTCGAATCCGTCTCCTTGGTCGACGAGGTTCAGCGAGTGTGCGATCTCTTCAGCATTTCAGCAGAAGAAGGCGAGATTCAGCTGCAGATCTCCGGCAGTGATGACGTGGTGCGCGGGAATCGCCTGATGGTTCAACGTGCCGTCTCGAATCTGGTCTCGAACGCGATCCGTTACTGCCCTCGCGGCCGCACGGTCTACGTTAAGGTGCAGCATAGTGCGAGCGGTACGACGTTGAGTGTCGGCAACCCCGGCCGTGGTATTGCCAAGGAACACCACGCGCACTTGTTTGAGCGGTTCTACCGTGTGGACAAGAGCCGAGCACGGAGCGAAGGCGGTACCGGTCTTGGCTTGGCCATTGTGCAGTCGATCATGAGTCTGCACCAGGGATCGGCGAGCGTGGAGGTGACCGAAGAAAACTTCACCTGGTTCCACCTTCACTTTCCGGAAGCCCAGCAAATGCAGCCGGCAATGACCGCCGCTTAAATTGCGCAGACACGATTAGGCCCGTCAATCGACGGGCCTTTTGTTTGCCTCAATGCATCAGTGCCGAAGGACCACAGGGTCCATGGGCGACCGCAGAATCACCGACTTAATAATCTTCTGTTCGTCAGGATTGGCGTTTTTCCACAGGTGTGAGAAGTACTGAGCATTCACTTTCTCTTGAGCACTTACGCTGCCGGCGGCATCGATCAGGCGCATGGTCGAGTAGACACAGATCAGCGCCAGAATGAAGAACGCCGTGGCGACCACCATCACATAACGCTTGGCCAGCACCGGTGCCCGCTTGAGCTCCTGGATAGAGGCGTCCGCCGCCTTTGTCGCTGCTGTAAGCTCCGAGATCAGTGGCTGGATGGCGGTGTCGACTCCGCGGCATGCAGCTGAATACGCTGATGCAGCGGCGCGCAAGGCAACCTCCTCCGCGTTCGACCAAGCCTTCTCCGCCTTTCGCACCTCCTCCTGAATCTGCCGGCCGACAGCGTCCACCTGCTCCACCAGTTCGTTCGACCTCTCCAGAACAACGCTGGAGGTGCGCGTCTGCGAGGTCAGCTCATCGAGCTGGACAGTGAGTTTTTCAGTGCAGCGGCGAAAGTCACCGATAGCAACTGCCCAGGGCTCTATTGTCGGCGCTGATTGAAAATTGACCCACCCTGCCGATTGAAAAATGACCCAGGGCTGCTTGCCGATTTAGACCCCGGCAATTGTGGATAAGCCTAGCAGTCGACAGCGTCGTAAAAGTGCTGACCCTGCACTCAGCAAGGCCAGCCCAAAGAGGTCAAAACGGGTCGTCCTCCGCCTCCTCGATATCCTGTCGCCTGCGCTCCCTCGCCTGGATCTTGGTCTTGGCCACTAAGGTGCTGTTTTGCAGGCGGTACGATTCATTCCCCGTCTCGACGATGTGGCAGTGGTGGGTCAATCGGTCGAGCAAGGCCGTGGTCATCTTGGCGTCGCCAAATACGCTCGACCATTCGGCGAAGCTGAGGTTGGTGGTGATGATCACACTGGTGTGCTCGTAAAGCTTAGAGAGCAAGTGGAACAGCAAGGCCCCGCCGCTCTGGCTGAAAGGTAGGTAGCCAAGCTCATCAAGGATTACCAGATCTGCACGCAGTAGTCCTCGGGCGATACGCCCTGTCTTACCCTCGTGCTTCTCACGCTCCAGCAGGTTGACCAGATCGACCGTGGAGTGGAAGCGTACACGCTTGTTGTGTTGGGTGATGCTGGCCACCGCCAGGGCGGTGGCGAGGTGCGTTTTACCGGTGCCAGGGCCGCCGATGAACACCACATTTTGAGCTGTGTCGGTGAAGGTCAGAGTGGACAGTTCCTTGATCAGCCGGGCATCAGCGCTGGATACACCGAAGTCG
The DNA here is from genome assembly GCF_003234055.1 of Pseudomonas sp. 57B-090624. NCBI lineage: Bacteria > Pseudomonadati > Pseudomonadota > Gammaproteobacteria > Pseudomonadales > Pseudomonadaceae > Pseudomonas > Pseudomonas sp. 57B-090624. Next base: position 26,807 of record NZ_QKRU01000070.1, on the reverse strand, counting down.
AAGCCAGCAAGATCGCGGTGCATGGGCAGTTTCGCCATATTCATCTGATGATGTACCGAGCGCACTGCCCGGTCGGCGTGTTCCTGATCGAGGAGATGCTCGATCAGCCATTTCGATGAGGCGGTGGTGGATTCACCTTGTGCGGCCAGATCTGCCCAGGCAGTGGCCATGCCGTGCAGGCGTAAGTCTTTGAGTTCCTCTGTAAGATCACGCATTGCGCACCTCCTCATCTGTGCTGCGCAACCGGTCATAGCGCGCGGTATTGGCGATAAGGGTAACTTTCAGTTGCAGGTTGGTTTCGACCGAGGGTGGTGCTTCACGGGCGGTCAGACGGGCCACGATATTGAGGATGTGGTCAGCGCTCAGGCTGCCAGATTCCAAAACCAGCTCAACCGCTACGAGGACAGCATCCAGGCCAGCGACGGGCACGGCAGCCAAGACCTGGGTCATGACCCGATCACCCTGTAGATGCCGCCGCAGCTCGCGCCTGAGCAGGCGTAGTGGCTTGGGTAGGTCGGCAAACGGGGCACCATTGCGTAGGGCTCCCGGTTTACGCTCAATGAGGGGGATATAGTGTTGCCAGTCGTAGCTGACCTGATCGCGATCAAACAGGCGCTCGTGGCTGGCAATCACACCATCATCGGCAATCACGACGATTCGCGAGGGATAGAGCCGACTGCTGACCCACTGGCCAACACGCTCACAGGGTACTGAATAGCGGTTGCGGGCCACGTTGATCAGACAGGTGCTGGAAACGCGAACCGTGCGCTCTACATAACCGTCGAAAGGCGTCGGCATCGGCATCATTTCGACGCGCTCCAGTTCTAAGACTTCTGCAACGGTGAGGCCGTTGTACTGCGGATGGATCAGCTCGTGCCACAGAGCCCGACAGCGCTGGGCAAGCCAGGCATTCAACTCTTCGAAGCTATGGAAGGTATTGTCGCAGGCAGACAGCCAGATGCGGCGCCGACTATCTTGGACATTCTTTTCGACGATACCTTTTTCCCAGCCGGACGCTACGTTGCAGAAGTCCGGGTCGAACAGGTAGTGCGAGCACATCACCATGAAGCGAGCGTTGACCGTGCGGCCTTTACCCTTGGAGACCTTGTCGACCGCCGTTTTCATGTTGTCGTAGATGCCGCGACGCGGCACGCCGCCCATGGCGGCGAATGAGCGGGTATGGGCATCGAACAGCATTTCATGCCCTTGGCTGGGATAGGCCACTAGCCAGAAGGCTCGGCTGGCACATAGCTTCATGTGCGCGACCTGGACACGTCGGAAAACACCGCCAATCAGCAGGCCTTCCTCGCTCCAATCGAACTGGAAGGCCTCGCCCAATGCGAACGCCAACGGCACAAATGCCCGTACCGCCTTGCCTTGCTCTCCGCGCCAATGACGAACGAAGGCAGTGAGCTGGCTGTAGCCGCCGTCATAGCCTTCAGCGCGGATCATGGCCAGCAGCGCCTTGGCACTGCGACGATGTTGCTTGGCCCTCAAGGCATCAGCCCGCAGCGCCTGCTCCAACATCTCGTGAAAGGGACTGAGCTTGTTGAACACGGCTCGACGCTGATAAACCGGCTGCTTGGACTCCGAAGCTCTGACCCATTTTCGGATGGTGTTGCGCGACAGGCCGGTGCGCTTGGCTATCTCATGCAACGACAGCTTGTCGCGGAAATACATCCGCCGAATTTTGCCCATCATTTCCATGCTGATCACCCTGTGTTCTCCTGCTCAAAAATTGAGCAGGTACAGTGGAACACCTGGGTCAGTTTTCAGTCAGCACAATGGGCGAAACTGGGTCAGTTTTCGGTCAGCGGCAACAAGTAGCGGTAACAAATCGCACATTCACTCTGACTTCCTGGCTACTCCCTACCGGAGTCACCACACCCTCTTGCAGCACCCGCAGCAAACGCACCTGGGCATCAGGAGTCAGCTCACCAAACTCGTCCAGGAACAGGGTTCCACCATCAGCCTGTTGGAAAACACCGGCACGGCTCTCAACAGCGCCCGTGAATGCGCCTTTGCGGTGACCAAACAATGTGGAGTCAATCAGCTCCGGGGGGATAGCGCCGCAATTGACCGCAACAAATGGCCCCGATGAACGAGGACTGGCATTGTGAATCGCTCTGGCAAATAACTCCTTGCCAGTGCCCGTTTCGCCATAGATCAGGACAGGCACCTGCTTTTGAGCAAGAACCTGCGCCTGCGCCTTGAGCCTGAGCATGCGCTCACTCTGAGTAACGATGCTGTCAAAGGCCGCGTTGACTGGGGCCTGGCCGTCAGCAAGCTGAAGCAGCTTGTCACCCGTAATGGTGTTGGCTGCCGGCACATATTCCGCCGCGATCTCGAATGGCACCTCGACCTTCTGCACACCCTGCTCTAACGAGGACTGGTAGAAGGTGACTGAATAGCGGGTCTTGCCTAGCAGAATCCAAACCGCCTGCATGGCTGGGGTGCCGGGGCTGAGCAGAATGGATAGCTGTGTGCCAGGGACATGCAGCCGCTTTAGGTGTGCATTGGCAGCCTGGTAGATATCTCCGAAATGCACTGGGGACGTGAGCGATTCATAGCTGAGATTGACCTGCGAATTTACCTGCTCACGCAGCCAGGCCAGGTAGGGCTCAACCTGCTCAGCCGGGTAAGAAGAAAGCAATTCAACCTGATCGAAAGACTCTGCTCTCAGCGTCGAAAGTACAGGCCCAGCATCAGTTCCTGATAGTGCCTTGAGGTCGTTGCCACCCACCCAGCAGAGCAGCACATTCTGCTTTTTAGCCACGCACCTAACCCTCTATTTTTTATTCGCTTCCACATGCGCGACTTACCAGCACCGTGCTTTGCCTCACAGTTTTCTGGACAGTAAACCTCAATCTGGCGTCAGACTTGAGCGGACCCTTGAGGCTCTCGCCAAGCAGCGAATCAGCTCCATAGGCACTCCCCGCCCTATTGACCAGCGCCGTCATCCACGCAGCGCGCATGAAGCTGATAGCACTGCGCCTCCTAACCGATACTAATCCCCCACCGCTTGCAAGCCAATCTCAATTGGCAACCAATTGGCAACCAGAACGATCATTTTTGATCAGCCATAAAAAACAGCGGGAATAAAAAAATCCAAGCACTCGTAAGTGCTTGGATTTCTTGGAGTATTTTGGTCGGGACGGAGTGATTCGAACACTCGACCCCTTGCACCCCATGCAAGTGCGCTACCAGGCTGCGCTACGCCCCGACTTTGTTGCTTGCCCCGCTTTGCGGAACGGAGCGAACTATACTTTAAGCTTTTGAATTGTGGAAGGTTTTTTTCAGGTTTTTTTACTTACGCAGAACCAGGAGGACGTCTTCAAGCTCGGCGATCATCTGCCGGATGAGCTGCTTGTATTGGGTAGTGTCGTCCTTCGCTTCGTCGCCGGAGAGGCGCTGGCGCGCCCCGCCGATGGTAAAGCCCTGATCGTAAAGCAGCGCCCGGATCTGCCGAATCATCAACACATCCTGGCGCTGGTAGTAGCGCCGGTTGCCGCGCCGCTTTACCGGGTTGAGTTGGGGAAATTCCTGCTCCCAGTAACGCAGCACGTGGGGCTTGACTGCGCAGAGCTCGCTGACCTCGCCAATGGTGAAGTAACGCTTGCCGGGTATCGTCGGCAATTCGTCGTTATGACTTGGTTCCAGCATAAGCTTCGACTCTGGCTTTCAGTTTCTGCCCCGGACGGAACGTCACGACACGGCGAGCCGTGATCGGGATTTCCTCTCCTGTCTTCGGGTTCCGCCCCGGACGCTGACGCTTGTCCCGCAGATCGAAGTTGCCGAAACCCGACAATTTCACCTGCTCGTTATGCTCCAGCGCCTGACGGATTTCCTCGAAAAACAGCTCCACCAGTTCCTTGGCTTCCCGTTTATTCAGGCCAAGCTCTTCGTACAGACGTTCAGCCATCTCAGCTTTCGTCAGAGCCCCCATACGCTACTTCCTTAACGTGGCGTTGAACCTTTCTTCCAGCGAGGTGACGATGTTTTGCGTTGTGGTGTTCACCTCATCGTCGTTAAGAGTGCGCGATGGATGCTGCCAGGTCAAGCCGACGGCCAGGCTTTTTCTAAGCGGATCAATGCCTTTACCGTGATAGACGTCAAATAGCCTGAGGTCCGTCAGCCACTCGCCTGCCGCCTCGCGAATGGTGTCGAGTACGGCCTCGGCGGCCACTTCACGGTCCACCAGCAGGGCCAGGTCGCGGCGCACTTCGGGGAAGCGCGAAAGCTCGCGGAACTTGGGCAGGCGACCACGCATGACTTCGGCCAGAACCAGCTCGAACAGGTAGACCGGCTGATCCAGGTCCAGGGCCTTGGCCAGCTCCGGGTGGATGGCACCGAGGTAGCCGACCAGTTGGCCGTCGCGCTCGATGCGGGCGGTCTGGCCCGGGTGCAGGGCGTTGTGTTCGCCGGGCACGAAGTCGAAATCGTCCAGCGCGCCGGCGGCGCCGAGCAGCGCTTCGACATCGGCCTTCACGTCATAGAAGTCCACGCCGTCACGGCCATGGGCCCAGGCTTCGGGCAGGCGCTTGCCGCAGACGACGCCGGCGAGCATGGCTTCCTGCTTGAGCCCTTCCAGTTGGCCGACGAAGCGCAGGCCGCTTTCGAACAGGCGGACGCGGCTCTGCTGGCGGTTGAGGTTGTGCTGCAGCGCCTTGACCAGGCCCGGCCACAGGGAGGAACGCATGGCAGCCATGTCGGCGGAGATGGGGTTGGCCAGCATGAGCGGCTGCACGCCGGGGTTGAACAGTTCGAACAGCTTGGGATCGATGAAGCTGTAGGTGATCGCTTCTTGGTAGCCACGGGCGACCAGTAGGCGACGCAGGGCCGGCAGTTCGACGGCGGATTCGGCACGGGCCTTGGGCGCCAGGCGCGCTTGCGGGTAGCGGACCGGCAGGCGGTTGTAGCCATAAAGGCGGCCGAGCTCTTCGATCAGGTCCACTTCCAGGCTGATGTCGAAGCGGTGGCTGGGGACTTCCACCTTCCACTGGCCCTGGCCGACGGAGGTGACGCCCAGGCCCAGCGCGGGGAGCAAGCGCTCGACTTCGGCGGCGTCCATCTCCATGCCCAGCATCTGGGCGATGCGCTCGGCGCGCAGGGTGATGGGGGCGATGCTCGGCAGGTCGGCTTCGCTCACGCTCTCAATGATGGGGCCGGCTTCGCCACCGACGATTTCCAGCAGCAGCACAGTGGCGCGCTCCATGGCTTCGCGGGCGAGTTGCCAGTCCACGCCACGCTCGAAGCGGTGCGAGGAGTCGGTGTGCAGGCCATAGGAACGGGCCTTGCCGGCCACGGCGATGGTGTCGAAGAAGGCGGCTTCGAGGAACAGGTCACGGGTCTTGTCGCTGACGCCGCTGTGCTCGCCACCCATCACGCCAGCGATGGCCAGGGCACGGGTGTGGTCGGCGATGACGAGGGTGTCGGCACGCAGGCTGACTTCCTGGCCGTCGAGCAGGACGAGCTTCTCGCCCTCCTCCGCCATGCGCACGCGGATGCCGCCGTTGATTTCGGCGAGGTCGAAGGCGTGCATGGGCTGGCCGAGTTCGAGCATCACGTAGTTGGTGATGTCGACGGCGGCGTCGATGCTGCGTACGTCGGCACGACGCAGGCGCTCGACCATCCACAGCGGGGTGGGCTTGGAGAGGTCGACGTTACGCACGACGCGGCCGAGGTAGCGCGGGCAGGCCTTGGGCGCGAGGACTTCGACCGGGCGCACTTCGTCGTGGGCCGGAGCGACCGGGGCGATGGCCAGGCGGGTGACCGGGGCGTCGTACAGCGCGCCGACTTCGCGAGCGAGGCCGGAGAGATTGAGGCAGTCGCCACGATTGGGGGTGAGGCCCAGTTCGATGACGACGTCGTCCAGCTCCAGGTAGCGGCGGAAGTCTTCACCCACCGGCGCATCGGCGGCGAGCTCCATGAGGCCGCCGTGGTCTTCGCTGATCTGCAGTTCGTTGGCCGAGCAGAGCATGCCGAAGGATTCGACGCCGCGCAGCTTGGCTTTCTTGATCTTGAAGTCGCCCGGCAGCTCGGCGCCGATCATGGCGAAGGGGATCTTCAGGCCGGGGCGCACGTTGGGGGCGCCGCACACGACCTGGAAGGTCTCGCTGCCGTTGCTCACCTGGCATACGCGCAGCTTGTCGGCGTCGGGGTGCTGTTCGGTGCTCAGCACCTCGCCCACCACCACGCCACTGAAGGCGCCGGCAACGGGGGTGACGCTGTCCACTTCCAGGCCGGCCATCGACAGACGGGCCACCAGCTCGTCGCGGGATACCTGCGGGCTTACCCAGCTCCGCAGCCACTGTTCACTGAATTTCATCCAGCTCTCCTAAGGATTCGTTTCGGCCTTGCGTGCATCGGTGATCGGCGGTTCAGCGGGCCCGCATCGCGGGGGGTGACGGAAAGCCCGATGGCGGGCCTGGTCAACGCCACCCCGCATGGGCGGGGGTCACTCAACTGAACTGCGCGACGCCGATGCGGGCAAGGGTCGCGTTTCTGACGGCGGGCCTAGCGGAATTGCGCGAGGAACCGCAGGTCGTTATCGAAGAACAGACGCAAGTCGTTGACGCCATAGCGGAGCATGGCCAGACGCTCGACACCCATTCCGAAGGCGAAGCCCTGGTATTTCTCCGGGTCGATGCCGGACATGCGCAGCACGTTGGGGTGCACCATGCCGCAGCCCATCACTTCCAGCCAGCCGGTCTGCTTGCACACGCGGCAGCCTTTGCCGGAGCACATGACGCATTGCATGTCGACTTCGGCCGAAGGCTCGGTGAAGGGGAAGAATGAGGGACGGAAGCGCACGCCCAGGTCCTTCTCGAAGAACACGCGGAGGAATTCCTCGATGGTGCCCTTGAGGTCGGCGAAGCTGATGCCCTCGTCGACCAGCAGGCCTTCGACCTGGTGGAACATCGGCGAGTGGGTGATATCCGAGTCGCAACGGTAGACACGACCCGGGCAGACGATGCGGATCGGCGGTTGCTGGGATTCCATGGTGCGCACCTGGACCGGCGAGGTGTGGGTACGCAGCAGCATGTTGGCGTTGAAATAGAAAGTGTCATGCATCGCGCGGGCCGGGTGATGGCCTGGGATGTTGAGCGCCTCGAAGTTGTGGTAGTCGTCTTCGACCTCGGGGCCTTCGGCGATGCCGTAGCCGATATGGGTGAAGAACTGCTCGACGCGCTCCAGGGTGCGGGTGACCGGGTGCAGGCCGCCGGAGACCTGGCCACGGCCAGGCAGGGTAACGTCGATACGCTCGGCCGCGAGCTTGGCGCCGAGGGCGGCCTGCTCAAGCGAGTCCTTGCGGGAATTCAGGGCGTCCTGAACGCGCTCTTTGGCGGTATTGATCAGCGCGCCGACTTTGGGGCGTTCCTCGGCCGGCAAGTCGCCCAGGGTCTTCATCACCTGAGTCAGTTCGCCTTTCTTGCCAAGGTAATGGACGCGAATCTGCTCGAGGGCATTCACGTCTTCGGTTTGTTGCACTGCCTCAAGCGCTTGAGAGACCAGCGCATCCAGATTTTCCATGTACAGACTCCAGATACGAAATAGGGGAAGAGCGCAAGGCTCTTCCCCTATTGGTGACGTTCAGCACCGGGATGGCCCGGTGATTGTCGGGGACTTAAGCCAGTACGGCTTTCGCTTTCTCGACAATCGCAGCAAACGCCGCTTTTTCGTTCACTGCCAGATCGGCCAGAACCTTACGATCGATCTCGATGGCCGCTTTTTTCAGGCCAGCGATCAGACGGCTGTAGGACAGACCGTTCAGACGAGCACCAGCGTTGATACGAGCGATCCACAGAGCGCGGAACTGACGTTTGCGCTGACGACGGTCACGGTAGGCGTATTGGCCAGCCTTGATCACCGCCTGCTTGGCAACGCGGAACACGCGGCTGCGTGCGCCGTAGTAGCCTTTGGCGAGTTTCAGAATCTTTTTGTGACGCTTGCGAGCGATGACGCCGCGCTTTACACGAGCCATGAGTAATTTCCTCTAGAATCTTGACCGATTAACGAACGCGCAGCATGCGCTCGACTTTTGCCTTGTCCGACGGATGCATCAGTTCGCTACCGCGAAGTTGACGCTTACGCTTGGTGGACATCTTGGTCAGGATGTGGCTCTTGAAAGCGTGTTTGTGCTTGTAGCCAGCAGCGGTCTTGAGGAAACGCTTGGCTGCACCGCTCTTGGTTTTCATCTTTGGCATGTTCGGATACTCCGCATTGAGTGATTACGCATAACCGCAAGGCCTGCCAGTGCCCTGGTGGTTACTTTTTCTTTTTGGGAGCGATGACCATCATCAGCTGGCGTCCTTCCAGCTTAGGATGCTGTTCAACGGTGCCGAGTTCGGCGAGGTCGGCTTCGACCCGCTTCAACAGCTCCATGCCCAGCTCCTGGTGAGCCATCTCACGACCACGGAATCGAAGCGATACCTTGGCCTTGTCTCCCTCATTAAGGAAACGTACCAGGTTGCGTAGTTTTACCTGGTAATCCCCTTCTTCCGTCCCTGGACGAAACTTGATTTCTTTGATCTGTTGCTGGTGCTGATTCTTCTTCGCCGCAGCAGCCTGCTTCTTCTTCTCGAACAGGTGCTTGCCGTAGTCCATGATTCGGCAGACGGGCGGCACTGCATCAGCGGAAATCTCCACCAGATCCAGCTTTGCTTCTTCAGCAGCGCGAAGCGCTTCATCAATCGAGACGACGCCAATTTGCTGGCCGTCTGCACCAATCAGTCGCACCTCTCGAGCCGAGATATTCTCGTTAATCGGGGCCTTGGGTGCAGCTCGTTTATCTTGTCTCATTTCACGCTTAATAGTGATTACTCCAATTCTTGGCGACCACGCCGGGAAACCGCCTGCGCAAGCGTAGTGACGAATTGGTCGAGGGGCATGGAGCCCAGATCGACACCTTCACGGGTTCGCACAGCAACGGATCGTGTCTCAACCTCCCGATCTCCAATAACCAGGAGATAGGGAACCTTGAGCAAAGTATGCTCGCGGATTTTAAAGCCGATTTTTTCGTTTCTCAAGTCGGACTTGGCACGGAACCCGCTTTGGTTGAGGGTTTTTTCGACTTCGAGGGCAAAATCGGCCTGCTTGTCGGTGATATTCATGATCACCGCCTGGGTCGGAGCGAGCCACGCCGGGAACAGGCCCGCGTAGTGCTCGATGAGCATGCCGATGAAGCGCTCGAAGGAGCCGAGGATGGCGCGGTGCAACATCACCGGGCGAGTACGGCTGTTATCTTCGGCGATATAGCTGGCATCCAGTCGCTCCGGGAGGTTCGGATCGTACTGCAGTGTGCCGCACTGCCAGTTACGACCGAGGCAATCCTTGAGGGTGAATTCGATCTTCGGACCGTAGAAAGCACCCTCCCCCGGCTGGTATTCCCAGGCCAGGCCGGACTCGTTCAGGGCGTCCGCGAGTGCACCTTCGGCGCGATCCCACAGCTCGTCGGATCCCACGCGCTTGGCCGGGCGAGTCGACAATTTCATCGAAATATCGCTGAAGCCGAAGTCCGCATACACCTGCAGGGTCAGCTTGATGAAGTCGGCCGCTTCCTTCTTCACCTGCTCTTCGGTGCAGAAGATGTGGGCGTCGTCCTGGGTGAAGCCGCGCACGCGCATGATGCCGTGCAGGGCACCGGAGGGCTCGTTGCGGTGGCAGGCACCGAACTCGGCCAGGCGCAGCGGCAGGTCGCGGTAGGACTTCAGGCCCTGGTTGAAGATCTGCACGTGGCACGGGCAGTTCATCGGCTTGACGGCGTAGTCGCGGCTTTCGGAGGCCGTGGTGAACATGTTCTCGGCGTAGTTGGACCAGTGGCCCGAGCGCTCCCAGAGGATGCGATCGACAACCTGGGGCGTACGCACCTCAACATAGCCGTGCTCGCGCTGGACCTGACGCATGTACTGCTCCAGCACCTGGTACAGGGTCCAGCCGTTGGGGTGCCAGAACACCATGCCCGGGGCTTCTTCCTGGAGGTGGAACAGGTCGAGCTGCTTGCCGATGCGGCGGTGATCACGCTTCTCGGCCTCTTCGATGCGCTGGACATAGGCGGCCAGTTGCTTCTTGTCGGCCCAGGCGGTGCCGTAGACGCGCTGCAGCTGCTCGTTCTTCGAGTCGCCACGCCAGTAGGCACCGGAAATCTTGGTGAGCTTGAACGCTTTCAGGAAGCGGGTGTTGGGCACATGCGGGCCCCGGCACATGTCCACGTACTCCTCATGGAAGTACAGGCCCATGGCCTTCTCATCCGGCATGTCCTCGACCAGGCGCAGCTTATAGTCCTCGCCACGGGCCTTGAACACTTCGATCACCTCGGCGCGCGGGGTGACCTTCTTGATGACGTCGTAATCCTTGTCGATCAGCTCGGCCATGCGTTTTTCGATGGCGGCCATGTCCTCGGGCGTGAAGGGACGCTCGAAGGCGATGTCGTAATAGAAGCCTTCATCGATGACCGGGCCGATCACCATGCGGGCGGTCGGATAGAGCTGCTTGACGGCATGACCGACCAGGTGGGCGCAGGAGTGACGAATGATCTCGACTCCAGCCTCGTCCTTGGGGGTGATGATCTGCAGGGTCGCGTCGTTTTCGATCAGGTCGCAGGCATCGACGAGCTTGCCGTCGACCTTGCCGGCGACGGTGGCCTTGGCCAGGCCGGCACCAATGGATTGCGCCACCTCGAGTACGGATACCGGGTGATCGAACGAACGCTGACTGCCGTCGGGAAGAGTAATGATGGGCATGGCGCCTCCTCTCCTAGTGGTGACCTCTACCAAAGGCCACATGGGTTGGGATGAGCCAGTAATTGATCCGGTGGTATGCCTGCCACACGATGACAGAGCCCGAAGGCCAACCGAGCCGAACCAGGGTCACTGGAGGTGTCGAGAACCGCGGATGCTTCCAGAAACACGTGACAGTGACAAGCACCGACGCGAGCGGCACACCTATATATAGGCAGGACGACTGACGCTGGCGATGCGAAGAACACGGAAGAAACAGGAAGAATCGCGGAGCGCGGCACTCTAGCACAAAAGAATCAGTGACTTAGAAGCAAGCGACACGACTTCGGCGCGATACTCATCGAACGCCGCCCCATGACTCACAGCCGGGACGCGCCCCAGCCCGGAACTGACATTCATTCGCCACCATCGAAATGTGACAACAATCACACAAGAATTCAGATCAGTTCACAGTTGCACTGATATGCTCCGCCAAATAAACCGACCAAGGAGTCATACGATGAAGGAACAACGTACTTTCCTTGCTCTTCGCGCTCACATCGATGAGCTGCTCAGGGATGGAGCCCGTATCATCAGCCGCGACCCTTTGACCCTGAAGGTCAGCGGCCATCTGTATCGCGTTAACTGCGGCATGCTGATCAGCCACTCCGCAGCTGCCTGATCCAGTCCGGGCGTTACGCCCGGCACTCCTTTCGCCCTAACTGGCGCCCATCTCCACACCATGCTTCCACGCGACAGCTGAAACCTTCGAAGCGCAACGGAATTTCAGAATACGAGCCCTGTCACAGCTACTGCTATTCTGCTTGCATCTTCTCCAGGGGAGACCACTCCGTGAAGGAACAACGGAACTTCCATGCATTGCGTGCGCACATCGATGAACTGCTCAAGGAAGGGGCACGGATCATCGGCCGGGAGCCACTGACAATCAGGATCAACGACGGCCTCTACCGTGTAATGCACGGCATGCTCATCGCCGATATCTGAACCCAGCGACCGCATCGCACCACACCCTCGACAGCGCGGTGATGCCGCACTGCTTCCGTCCTTTTATTCATCGAAATCTTCGCCGGAACCCTCACTGCCACGCCGGCACCCCAGGACCGAACGAGGCATCACGGAATCAAGACTGGCTCCTCCGCAGCGAATAGGGCATGGGCATCATCCTTATCCGACCAACCCGCCCCCGCAGCAAAATCGACCATTTCAGTGCTGAAGTTGTAGCCAACATCACCGCCACTGAAATAACCCTCGCCCTGGTAGGTCATCCCTATGTTTGGCCGAAAGGCAGACGAGGCGAATAGATAGTCGAGCCCGACCGAGCCAACCGCGACAGCGTCCTCGTCATCGCCGAAGGCCTTTATCCCTGCCGCAACGCCGCCGCCAAAGACATAGCTGACACCGATTCCGAAACCAATATCACCCGCCTGGGCGACCCCACCCAACGAGAACAGCAACGCCCCGGCAGCCGCCATTGCCGCCCGGCGCACGAACCCGACTCGACTCCCCATGACACCCGCCTCCTCGCCGGTGAATGCCCATGAAGATTAGATAGCGCACGACCATAACCAAGCGAAGCGGCAGCATGTTTCCGATATATGGACATCGGGCAAGGGAAGGAGGAGCAGCGGAAGGATATTGGAGGCAGGGCTTGCACCCTGCCGTATGCTTGATTTTTTGCAAGCAACAAAAAAGGCGACCCTTTCGGATCGCCTTCTTTGCACCGCCAGAGCGGCTTCGATTTGGTAGGCACAATTGGACTCGAACCAACGACCCCCACCATGTCAAGGTGGTGCTCTAACCAACTGAGCTATGTGCCTTCGATGGGTGCGCATTCTACAGCGATGCATTTCGGCGTCAACAACTTTTTTCGCTAACTGACTGAAAAAGTGAAGTTTTTGTTGTTCGGCGTTGCGTTAAATATCTTGCACAGCCCCTAGCCGGCTATTTTCAACTCGGGTAGCATCACGCCATCCGTAAAAAATAAAAAACAGAGATTCAAGATGACGCACACTCCCTACCCCCAATCCTATTACGCAGCATCGGCCAATCCGGTACCGCAGCGCCCGGAGCTGGTCGGCGAGACCGAGACCGACATCTGCATCATCGGCGCCGGCTACACCGGCCTGTCCACTGCACTCTTCCTGCTGGAGAACGGCTTCAAGGTCACCATCGTCGAGGCGGCCAAGGTCGGCTTCGGCGCGTCCGGTCGCAACGGCGGCCAGATCGTCAACAGCTATAGCCGCGACATCGACGTGATCGAGCGCACCACCAATCCGAAGGATGCCCAACTGCTCGGCCAGATGGCGTTCGAGGGTGGCCGCATCATCCGCGAGCGCATCGCGAAGTACGACATCCAGTGCGACCTCAAGGACGGCGGCGTGTTCGCGGCCATCACGCCCAAGCAGATGGGCCATCTGGAAGCCCAGAAGAAGCTGTGGGAACGCTACGGCCATACCCAGTTGGAACTGCTGGACGCCAAGCGCATCCGTGAAGTCGCATCGACCGAGAACTACATCGGCGGCATGCTCGACATGAGCGGCGGCCACATCCACCCGCTGAACCTGGCCCTCGGCGAGGCAGCGGCGGTGGAATCCCTCGGCGGCATCATCCACGAGCAATCCCCCGCCATCCGTGTCGAGCGTGGCGCCAACCCGGTCGTGCACACCCCGAAAGGCCGGGTGAAGGCCAAGTTCGTGGTGGTGGCCGGCAACGCCTACCTGGGCAACCTGCTGCCCGAACTGGCGTCCAAGTCCATGCCCTGCGGCACCCAGGTCATCACCACCGAACCGCTGTCGGAAGAAATGGCCAGAAGCCTGCTGCCGCAGGACTACTGCGTCGAGGACTGCAACTACCTGCTGGACTACTACCGCCTCTCCGGCGACCGCCGCCTGATCTATGGCGGTGGCGTGGTCTACGGCGCGCGTGACCCGGCGAACATCGAGGCGATCATCCGCCCGAAGATGCTCAAGACCTTCCCGCAGCTCAAGGACGTGAAGATCGACTACGCCTGGACCGGCAACTTCCTGCTGACCCTCTCGCGCCTGCCCCAGGTCGGCCGCATCGGCGACAACATCTATTACTCCCAGGGCTGCAGCGGCCACGGCGTCACCTACACCCACCTGGCAGGCAAGGTACTGGCCGAAGCCCTGCGCGGCCAGGCGGAACGCTTCGATGCCTTCGCCAGCCTGCCGCACTACCCCTTCCCGGGCGGTCGCCTGTTCCAGGTCCCGTTCAGCGCCATCGGTGCCTGGTACTACAGCCTGCGTGACAAGCTGGGGATCTGATCCTCGCGACATGAAAACGGCGCCCGAGGGCGCCGTTTTTCATTTGATCGTGGGAAACCACGTCTTCAGGGCGTGGTCATCAGCCACGGTTCCGCCTGCAACGATTTGAGTTGAGTGAACGCATGCCACAGGCTGTGCCCAGTGCTTCCGGCAGGCTCCGAGGTACGCGTGGTGCACCTACGTCCAAACTCCGAGCTCCGTACGGGCATTCAGCGCAGCTGCTTCCTCGCGATATTCGCTGCATCCGCCTGGCCGGCACCCGCCAGGGCGTCGGCCGCCTGCTTCCAGCGCTCGGCATCGACCTGCGCCGGGAGCTGGTTCGGCGCCTGCAGCAGCACCGCCCAGTGGCCCGCCCCCGCCCAGTCCGACTCGAACTCCGAGAAGCCCATCGGCAGGCGCCGCTCACCGCCGGCCCGCAGCAGCAACACCTGCTTGTGGCGGTCATAGCCCACCACCAGCGCATAACGCCACGACGGCAGCCAGCCATAGCCCTGACGCAGGTGCACCAGCACCGGATTGCCTGCCGCTACCTGCACCAGCAGGTCCTCCACCTGGTCGCCCAGCGGGTAGACCAGCACCCCGTGACGGTGCACCACATCGGCCAGGTTCCCTTGCAGCCCCTCCTCGCGCTCCGGCAGGCGCAATTCCTTCTCCACCATGCCCGGCGTCACCGTCTCCCCCTGCAGGGTGAAAAGCGCAGCCAACGCCGCCGGCGCGCTCTGGTAGGCATGCTGGGCGAAGAACGGCACGTTGCTCAGCTCAACCGCCTCGGGCAGGCCACGCAGCGCCGGCGAGGTGGGCTGGGCGGAACAGGCGGCCAGCAGGACGGAAAAGGCGAGCACGGCACAGCCGGCAAGGGATCGGTTACGGCGAATAGGCACTGCATCTACCCCAGGGGTTCACAGGATCATGATGGATATGGAAGGGATCATACCGGCGCGGATGGCCCGGTACACGGCGCATCTGTATACCCGAGGCGGGTCGTCGAGCGCACGGAAATGACGGTTTTTCGAGAGCGTTATTGCCAATCCATTCATTGCCGCGACAAATAATTATTTATTCACGACCCGCTGTGACTTCCTGGTCAGGTTTCGCCATCCATATCCACGACGGCAGGCAACGGTCGATACGACCCGCCCCGTCGACCTCATTGGGCACAATACGGAGAGACCCACCCCATGAACGCAACACTTCGCGTCAACGAAGCCCTGATCATCGCTGGCCGCGCCTTCCAACCCTTCCAGTGCGTGGCCTGGGCCCCTCAGGATGGCAACGGCGAGCTCAGCCTGAGCGTCATCGACCGCACCAGCACGCGCCTGCTGGGCCGCTCGAAAATCGCCAGCAGCACCTACTGCGATCCCCAACAGCTGGCCAGCATCCTCAAGCAGTCCCGTGAGGAGCTGAGCCGCAAGGGCTACAGCCTCGACCCCTGGAAAATGCCCGAGTAACACCTTCCAGCGCTGTGCCCACTGCGCGGCGGGCAGCTTCCCGGCTGCCCGCCCTGGCGTCATCGCGACGCCGCCTCGTCTGTCACTGACGAAATTTCCCCGCCTCCGCTGTCCATAACCTTGCAGCCCCGAGCACACGCGGCAACCGCCCGCGACGCCTCGTTTCGACCTGCGCAAGGAGCACACAGGCCATGAGCCCATTCGATTGGCAGCGAATCCTCATCGATCAGTTCCCCCTCGCCTTCCTCGCCGAAGTCGCGTTGCGCGCCCTCTTCGCCTTTGTCGTGGTATTCGCGTTCCTGAAGATTTCCGGACGGCGCGGTGTCCGCCAGATATCCCTGTTCGAGGTCCTGGTGATCCTCACCCTCGGCTCCGCAGCCGGCGACGTCTCCTTCTACGAAGACGTGCCCCTGCTGCCGATCCTCGTGGTCTTCGTCACCCTGCTGGTGCTGTACCGCGTCACCACCTACGCCATGGAGCACAGCCGCCGCTTCGGCGCCTGGCTGGAGGGCGAGCCGGTCGTAATCATCCGCGACGGCCTCTACGACATCGACGCCCTGGCCCGCAACAACATCTCCAGCGACGAGTTCTTCATGGAGCTGCGCCGCCAGAGCGTCGAGCACCTGGGCCAGGTACGCCTGGCCATACTCGAAGTGAATGGCGACGTCAGCCTCTACTTCTTCGATGACAGCGAGGCGCGCGAAGGCCTCTCCGTGCTCCCCCGCCAATTGCGCCAGACCGTGGAGCGCCCCAGCGAGGACGGCCTCTACGCCTGCAACCGGTGCGGGTTCACCCAGCGCCTCGCCCAGGGGCAGGACGCCCATTGCCCCCGCTGCGACGCCCACGCCTGGTCACGCGCCCTGGGCCGCAAGCACCAGGCTTCCCCCGTGGAGGCGCACGCATGACAGCCGCAACGCCGCCCGCCCTGCCGCCGCAGCTGCGCTACGTCGAAGACAGCATGCCCGGCTTCGCCCGCCGCCTGAGCCGCGGCAAGTTCGTCTACATCGACCTGGCCGGCAAGCCCATCCGCGACGAGCTGGAGATCCAGCGCATCAACAAACTGGCCATCCCGCCCGCCTATCAGGAGGTGTGGATCTGTGCCGACCCCCAAGGCCACATCCAGGCCACCGCCCGGGATGCCCGCAGGCGCAAGCAATACCGCTACCACCCGCTGTGGATCGAGATACGCGACGCCGCCAAGTACGAGCGCCTGCTGCGTTTCGGCCAGGCCTTGCCGGCCCTGCGCCGGCGGATCGACCTGCACTTGGACGAGCCCGGCCTGGGCCGCGACAAGGTCATGGCCGCCGTGGTCGCCCTGCTCGACCGCACCCTGATCCGCATTGGCAACAGCCGCTACGCGCGGGACAACAAATCCTTCGGCCTCACCACCCTGCGCACCCGCCACGTCGATGTGAAGGGCAGCAGCATCCGCTTCGAGTTCAAGGGCAAGAGCGGCGTCGAGCACAGCGTGAAGCTCAGCCATCCGCGGCTGGCGCGCATCCTCCGGCGCTGCCTGGAGCTCCCCGGCCAGCACCTGTTCCAGTACCTCGACGATGGAGCCGAACGCCGCACCGTCAGCTCCCACGACATCAACGACTACCTGCGCGGCCATGCCGGCGAGGACTTCACCGCCAAGGACTACCGCACCTGGGCCGGCAGCGCCCTGGCCCTGGAGCACTTGCGCAAGCACCGCTGGCAGAACGAGGCGAGCGCCAGGAAGCACCTGGTGGAGGTGATCCGCCAGGTCTCCCGCGAGCTGGGCAATACACCCGCCGTCTGCCGCAAGTGCTACGTCCACCCGGCCATCATCGACGCCTTCCTCGCCGGCGAGCTGCAGGGCCTGAAGAAAGCCCGCAAACGCAAGGGCCTCAGCGCCGAGGAAGCGTCGCTGATGAACTTCCTCCAGGCGCTGCACGCCGACCCGGAGGGCTGAACGGCCCGGCCAACGCCTTGGCAATATCTGTGGGGTTATTGTCATTGTCGCCAAACCCGACAGGACGCAGACTGGCGCCATCAACCTGATGGACTACGCCATGGACACCCTGCGCACCATTGCCTGCCTGGCCTTCGACGATGTGATGAGCCTGGACGTGACCGGCCCGTTGCAGGTCTTCGCCTCGGCCAACGTCGAACGCCAGCGCCAGGGCCTCCCCGATACCTACCGGATCCGCCTGATCGGCACCGAGGCCGGCGCGGTGAAAACCTCCGCCGGCTTCGCCTTGGTCGCCGAGGCCGCCTATCACGAAGTCGACCCGGCCAGCCTCGACACCTTGCTGGTGGCCGGCGGCCTGGGCGTCGAGCGCCTGTGCCGCAACCCACCCCTGCTGGCCTGGCTGCGTGAGGCCGAGCCCCGGGTGCGGCGGCTCGGCTCCATCTGCTCCGGCGCGCTGATCCTCGCCGCCGCCGGCCTCCTGGCCGGACGCAGCGCCACCACCCACTGGTCCGACGTGCCCGCCCTCGGCGGCTATTGCGACATCGACGTGCAGGGCGATCGCCTGCATACCTATGCCCCCGACGGCCGCGACGGCGACCCACACGTATTCACGTCCGCCGGGGTCACTGCCGGTATCGACCTCGCGCTGGCACTGGTGGAAGCCGACCTCGGCCGCACCATGGCGCTGGCGGTCGCACGCCGGCTGGTGCTGTTCCTGCGCCGCCCCGGCGGCCAGGCGCAGTTCAGCGCGCTGCTCAACTGCGAGCCCAGCCGCACACCGCGCCTGGCCGCGTTGCTGGAGTGGATTCCCGGCAACCTCGGTGGCGACCTGTCGCTTGAGGCACTGGCCACCCAGGCGCGCATGGCACCGCGCAGCCTGTCCCGGGCCTTCGTCCAGGAGCTGGGCATGGGGCCCGGCAAGTACGTCGAGCGGGTGCGTCTGGAGGCCGCCCGCGCATTGCTCCAGGACGCCCAGGCCTCCATCGCCACCGTGGCCCGCCTCACCGGCTTCGGCCATCCCGAGAACCTGCGTCGCACCTTTCACAAGCACCTGTCCATCAGCCCGCAGGAATATGCGGAGCGCTTCGGACGCCCCACCACGCCCTGAGGAAACCGCCATGCTGGAACTGCGCCCCAACTGTGAATGCTGCGACAAGGACCTGCCGCCCGACTCCGCCGAGGCGATGATCTGCTCCTTCGAGTGCACCTTCTGCCGCGATTGCGTCGAAACCCACCTCGCCGGCCATTGCCCCAACTGCGCCGGCAAGCTGGTCGAGCGCCCCATCCGTCCCGCCGCCAAGCTCGCCGCCAATCCGCCGTCGAGCCAGCGCATCCACAACCCCACTGGCTGCGCCAAGCGCGCCTGAACCCGGAAGACGACCATGCTCGAACTGGTGAAGAAACTCCGTGGCGACGCCGTCGCCCTGCCCCCTCGCCCCGCCACGCGCCAGGTGTTCATCGCCTGGCTCGGCGGCGTCCTCGCCATCGCCAGCATCGCCGGCCTGGGCGACGCGCTGACCCTGAGCCTGCTGCTCGGCTCCTTCGGCGCCTCCTGCGTGCTGGTCTTCGGCTTCCCCGACGTGCCCTTCTCGCAGCCGCGCAACGTCGTCTTCGGCCACCTGCTGAGCACCTTCACGGGCCTTGCCTTCCTGCACGTCTGCGGCCCGCACTGGTGGGCGGTGGCATTGGCGGTGGGCAGCGCGATCGCCCTGATGATGCTGACCCGCACCGTGCACCCGCCGGCCGGCTCCAATCCGGTGATCGTCTTCCTCCTGCAGCCGGGCTGGGACTTCCTGCTCTACCCCACCCTCAGCGGGGCCCTGCTGCTGGTGCTGGTGGCACTGGTCTACAACAACGCGAGCCGCGAGGCCCGCTACCCCAAGTACTGGTAAGCCGCCGAGGCCCCCATGCTGCTGCGCAACCCGAGCATCCGCCTGCTGTTCGCCGGGCAGGCCCTGTACTGGAGCTGCTCGATGATCGGCATCACCCTCACCTCGCTGGTGGGGCTGCAACTGGCGCCGCTCAACGCCCTGGCCACCCTGCCCCTGGCCTTGCTGGTGCTGGGCAACCTGTTGGCGGTGCAGCCGCTGTCGCTGTTCATGCAGCGCAACGGTCGCCGCCCGGGGCTGATGCTCGGCGCCGCCGCCGGCGTGCTCGGCGGCCTGGTCAGTGCCCTGGGCGTCTGGCTAGGCGACTTCACCCTGCTGTGCCTGGGCGCCCTGCCCATCGGCGCCTACCAGGCCTCGGCCATGTACTACCGCTTCGCCGCCCAGGAAGCCGTGGACGACAGGCACAAGGGCCGCGCCACTGCCTATGTGGTCGGCGGCGGAATCTGCGCCGCGCTGCTGGCGCCGAGCCTGGCGCTCTGGTCGCGCAATGCCCTGGAGACGCCCTTCGTCGGCGCCTACCTGGCCATCGCCGCCCTGGCGCTGGTCGCCCTCGCACTGCTGCGCCTGCTGCGTGAAGGCCAGGCGCCCCGGCCGCCCAAGGCCGGCTGGGCGGCCACCCAGGCCCTGCTCAAGCGTCCGCTGGTCCGCGCCGCCATCGCCACCACCGCCATCGGCCACGGGCTGATGATCCTGGTGATGAACGCAACGCCCCTGGCCATGAGCTTCTGCGGCCTGCCGCTGGAAGCCGGCTCCGAGGTGATCCGCTGGCACATGCTCGGCATGTTCCTCCCCGCCTTCGCCGCCGGCCCGCTGGTGGACCGCTTCGGCAGCCGCCGCGTGGCCCTGTCGGGTGCCGTGCTGCTGCTCTTGAGCGCCGGCATCGCCCTGGCCGGGCTGGGCATGGCGTATTTCCTGGTGAGTTCGTTCCTGCTCGGGTTGGGCTGGAACCTGATGCTGGTGGCCGGCACCACGCTGCTGGCGGAAGGGCATGCCACCGAGGAGCGCGGCCAGGCCCAGGCGCTGATGGAGCTGTGCAACAGCCTGGTGGCCGCCTGTGCCTCCTTCGCCTCCGGCGCCCTGATCACCGGCCTCGGCTGGGGTGCAGTGAACCTCGGCATACTGCCGCTGGTGGCGGTCGTCCTGCTGGCACTGTTCATGGTGCGTCGCGGCAGGGCCGCCCAGGCCCAAACCGCATCATGACCGTAGGATGGGAAGAGCTCCGCGAATCCCATCGATCCGGTGTGTCCGGCGAACCTCGGGCAGCATGGGTTTCGCTGCGCTCTACGCCATCCTACGGAGAGCAGACGGAGAGCAACGGGCGCGGAAGGCATTGGTGTGCAGCGGGGCCGTAGGATGGGAAGAGCTCCGCGAATCCCATCGATCCGGTGTATCCGGCGAACCTCGGGCAGCATGGGTTTCGCTGCGCTCTACGCCCTCCTACGGAGAGCAGACGGAGAGCAACGCGCGCGGAAGGCGTTGGGGTGCAGCGGAGCCGTAGGATGGGAAGAGCTCCGCGAATCCCATCGTCCGGTGTATCCGGCGAACCTCGGGCAGCATGGGTTTCGCTGCGCTCTACGCCATCCTACGGAGAGCAGACGGAGAGCAACGCGCGCGGAAGGCATTGGGTGCAGCGGGGCCGTAGGATGGGAAGAGCTCCGCGAATCCCATCGATCCGGTGTATCCGACGAACCTCGGGCAGCATGGGTTTCGCTGCGCTCTACGCCATCCTACGGAGAGCAGACGGAGAGCAGACGGAGAGCAACGCGCGCGGAAGGCATTGGGGTGCAGCGGAGCCGTAGGATGGGAAGAGCTCCGCGAATCCCATCGTCCGGTGTATCCCGTGAACCTCGGGCAGCCTGGGGTTCGCTGCGCTCTACGCCATCCTACGGGGGAATTGCGGACATGAAAAAGGCAGCCCGGGGGCTGCCTTTTTCCTTACCGCTTCAACGCCTCAGTAGTAGGCGTTCTCGCGGTTGCTGTGGTCGGTCACGTCACGCACGCCCTTCAGCTCCGGGATGCGCTCGAGCAGGGTGCGCTCGACACCGTCCTTGAGGGTCAGGTCGACCTGGCCGCACCCCTGGCAACCGCCGCCGAACTGCAGCACGGCGATGCCTTCATCGACCACGTCCACCAGGCTCACCTGGCCGCCGTGGCTGGCGAGGCCGGGGTTGATCTCGGTCTGCAGGTAGTAGTTGATGCGCTCGTTCAACGGGCTGTCCTCGTTGACCATCGGCACCTTGGCGTTCGGGGCCTTGATGGTCAGCTGGCCGCCCATGCGGTCGGTGGCGTAGTCGACCACGGCGTCCTCGAGGAAGGGTTCGCTCAGGCCGTCGATCCACGCGGTGAAGGACGCGAGAGCCAGCGGGGTGTCCTCGGGCTTCTGTTCGCCCGGCTTGCAATAGGCGATGCAGGTTTCGGCGTACTGGGTGCCCGGCTGGGTGATGAAGACACGGATACCGATACCGCTGGTGTTCTGCTTCGACAGCAGGTCAGCCAGATAGTCTTCGGCCGCCTGGGTAATGGTGATGGCGCTCATGGCAACTCCTCGCAAACATGGGGCGCAGTGTACGCCAATCAGGTCCTACGGATAAAGTCCTAGTGTTTTAGTAGGAATAATTCGCGACAAATCCTCAGAAGTTCTGATAGCGGTTCATGTCCAGCACTGCGGCCTCAACCGGGTCGGTCTCGTGGATGTAGGCCGAGAGATCGTGGAAATAACGCCAGAACTGCGGATGGCTACGCCGGATACCCCAACGCTCCACCACCTTGTCGAAGGCCGGCGTGTCCTTCACCTGGCCGAGCGCGGCGACGAACGCCGGCACCTCCTCGGCGCGCAGGTTGAACATGAAATTGGGGTAGCTGGTCAGCACGCCGGGGTAGATGGTCAGGGTGTCCAGGCCGGGCTGGTAGCGCAGTTCCTCGCCCATCATGAAGGCCACGTTGCTGTGCGCGCGGTTGCGCAGCACGCTGTAGACCTCGCGGCGCCCGTCCGCCAGCTCGACGCGCAACAGCGTCGCCTCCGGCATCTGGTCGATCACCTTGAGCCCCGCCGCCGGCCGGCTGACCAACTGGCTCAGCGCCTGCTCGGCCTGCTGCAGCGCCGGGTCGATGTCCGGGCGGTAGCAATTGCCGGTGGTGCAGCGGTTGATCGGGTCAGGCCTGGCGTTGAGGTCGGCGTAGCGCTTGAGCAGCTGCGCCGCGAAGGAGCCCTTGGCGCGCTCGACCGGCAGGAACAGCCCGGTGGGCGTGTCGTCGTCGATGTCCTCGTAGTCCAGCCACATCTTCAATTTGCCGCTGTTCTGGTACCAGTCGTCGAGGATCGCGGTGCGCGACTCGGCCGGCATCAGGCGCAGGAAGTTGACCTCGGCACCATTGCGGATCAGGTCGAAATACAACCGCGTCTGCGCCTGGTGCGAGACGTTGCCGTACACGTCGAAGTTCACCACCAACTGGTAATAGGTGCGTTCGAACAGCGGGTAGTCCAGCAGCCACATCGTCTGCGGCACCTCGCCGATCAGCCCCTTGCGCACGAAGGCGCTGTCGAACTGGCGATAGATGGACAGCAGGGCATTGTCGTTGCCGCTCCAGATATCCGCCCAGGTGGGCACCGGGGCATCGGCGTAGGCGTCGCGCCGCAGCTCCTCGTAGGCGTTGCGCTTGTCGCGGTAGCTGTGCCACAGGCTCAGCAACCCGCCGATCTCGTCGAACTGCCCGGGCATCGCCAGCAAGGGCGTCGCCTCGCCCCGGTAGGCGGCATCGGTGACGTAGAGGTCGTGCTGCGGGTCCTGGAACAGCGCCCAGAAGTTGTCGCGGATCACGTCGGTGGCGATCTGCCCGCGGCACACCGGCCCACGGATGAAGGTGCGCACGAAGTACTCGGCGTTATCCAGCATGAACTGGTAGCGCGCCTGGGCCGGGATGGCCTCGAAGGTCTCGAACGGGTTGGCCCGGCGTTGCGCGCCGTACCCCGGCACCTTGTCGGTGGTCCAGTCGCTGCCGAAGAACAGCGCGTTGACCCGGGCCAGCCTGGCATCGCTCAGTGGGTAGGTGATGTGCGTCTTGTGCACGATCACGCCCTGGATGGGCCACAGGCGGTAGTAGAAATCGGTGCCCGGGTCATCGTTGGGCCGGCGCGTGGCGATCGGATCGATGGGCTTGCCGCTGGGCGTGCGCGAACGCACCAGCTGGAAGAAGTGCCCGCTCTTGCCCTCGTCGAAGTACAGGTGTGCAAGGAACAGGTGCTCGAACAGCCAGCGCCCCACCAGCACCTCGCGGGCACCCCGGGCGTTGAGCAGCCCCTCCCACTCGGCGATCTGCCGTGCCTCGTCCGGTGTCGGCGTCACCGCGCTCGCCTCCACCGGCGCACCGGCGGCGAGCCAGCGTTGCAGCGTCTGGTATTGCTGGTCGTCCAGGCCGGTCACCGCGAAGGGCATGCCGGCGTGGGCGAATTTCTTCGCGTAGTCGTCGAACTCGTCCGGGGTCGGGCACTGGTTCTGGCGATTGATGCCGATGTCCAGGTCTTCCGGCAGCTTGGCGTTGGGCGTGAGCGGCGCGCGGTGCCCGAGCTCCAGCATGCGCGCCATCAGTGCCGCCTGCGGGGCCTGGCCCTGGAGCACGGAGTAGAACCCCTTGTCGCGCCACGCCGCCTCACCCTGGGCGTCGAAATACAGCCTCGTGGTGGCCTGCGCGCGGGTGCGCGTACCGTCGTACACCGGCAGCTTGGTCGCCCCGCGCACCGCTCCCTCGCCGCTGCCCAGGTTGAGCTGGCAGGGCGAGTCGTAGCACGCATGGCAGGCCACGCACTTCTCGGTGAAGATCGGCTGGATGTCGCGGGTGTAGGAAATTCCCTCGGCATGCGCCGCAGCGCTCACGAAAAGAAGGGCTGCGGCGAACAACGCGCGATACGGCATGGACCTTTTCCTTGGCGAACGAAATCGGCCGATTCTACCGGCATCCGCGCTGCGCTGCAGCGAAGCGGCAGCCAGGGTGGTGATGGGCGGCCCCTCGCGGCACAGCCCATCGCCCCGCCGCCGCTTCTCAGGCGTAGGTCAGGCCCAGGCAGGCGGCGATGCGCTCCAGGGTGGCCTTCTCTTCCTTGCTGATCTTGCTGCCGAAGCCGAGGAAGCCGCCGGAGGCCGAAGCCACCGCCTTGCCCAGGCCCAGCAACGCCTGCTTGAAGGCCTGCGCCTCGTCCGGTGCCACCTTGGTCTCCACGATCAGGCGGATGCGCAGCAGCTCCTGGGCATGGTTGAGGGGGGTGGTCAGCAGTTCGGTCAGCAGCGACGGCACGTCGGTGATGACGTTGGTGATGATGCGCGAATACAGCTGGCCGCCGTTCTTGGCCGAATCCCCCAGCTGTTTGACGAAGGCCTGCGCCTCCTTGTTGTCGAGCTTGCCGTCGGCGGCCGCCACCAGCAGGAACACCATGAAGGGCGCCCGGCGCAGGGCCTGGAACTCCTCGGCGGTGAACTGGGTGTTCTCCTGGCCCTGGAACCCGGAGCTTTCGCCCGCCTGCTCGACGAAGTTGCTATTCCACACCTCCAGGGCTTCCTCGTTGTTCTCCAGGCCATCGAAGAAGGCTGCGGCCAGCTCCTGCAACTGGTCGTTGGAGAAACCCGCGCCAGCCGAGGCCTTGGGTTTGTGCACGGCGAAGCCGGCCTCATGGCCGGCGTTGCGGTAGGGCAACAGCCACTGGAAATGACGCTGCTTGTCCGAGGCGAAGCGGATGTCGACGATCAGGCAGTCGGTCTTGCCGGTGGGCAGGGTGACCAGGCCGTCACGGATGAACACCGCGCCCAGCTTGTCCTCTTCCAGGCTGGTGATGCGCGCCTCGCCCTGCTGCATGGCCTCCACGGAACTGTCCGATAGCAGCCGCACCATGCTGGTCTGCTGGTCGGTGCCCAGGTAGCCGACGATGGGGATCAGCATCTCCCCGCTGGCGACGCCTTGTACCGCATGTCCAGCAAAGTAGCCGGCCATTTCCATCACTTTCTTCGCGTGTTCCATCGAACTGCTTCCTTGTATGCGTTCAGTCTGTCGTGCGGGAGGACGTCAACCGTGACGTCGAAGGCCTCGCCGGCTGCACTAGCCAGGTGCCAGCATCAATCTGCAACAGCCGCACCTGCATTGGGAAGGGCAGGAGCCCGCTTTCGTGACCCACATCGACAATCCACACAGCCGGCCTCACCCCGCTGGCCCGCAGCGGCCCGATGCAGTCCACCAGCGCCGCCGTCCGTCCGCCGGGGCCCGCAAAGCCGCGCAGACGTGAACGCCGTCATCCCCCGTGGCGGGCCACCGGCGTATCCTGCCGCCACGCCAGGCCACCAGGGACGATGTCGGCGCAGCTACAGGGAACGTGCTCCAGGGCCGCCGTCCGGCACGCCCACCCCTCCTGACTGCAACCGATCGCCCCCTCGGGCCGGCCCCAGCCATGCCACAGGAGATCCTGACCATGAAACCCCTCGCCGGCGCCCTCGCCGCCCTGACCCTCAGCGCCTGCGCCCAGGCCTCCGATTGCGGCTTCGCGCCGCTCAAGCTGGTGGCCAGCCCCGAAGCGCCCAGCACATTCGTCGGCGACGGCCAGCGCCTGCAGGTGCGCTTCGTCAACGAGAACCCGGACATCGCCGAGCCCGACGCCTTCCCCGAGCCGCCAGTGGTGCTGCTGGACAAGGCCAGCGGCAAGCGCTGCAACATCGAGGACGGAGGCATCTGGGCCCGCGACCCGCTGTTCCTCAGCCGCGACGAAACGCGCCTGGTGACCTACGAGTTCAGCGGCTCGAACGGCGAACTGGTGGCCTACGACACCGCCACCTGCAAGGTGCTGCACCGCCAGGACATCACCGGCAAGCGCGCCAGCGTCGAGGGCGAGGAGCTGGTGCTCGGTGCCGACTGCGACGACAGCGGCAGCTGCAAGACCCAAGCAAAGCAACCCGTACAGCCTTTCTGCAAACCCTGATAGGGATAGTCAATGAGCCTCGACACCTGCATCGTCAACGCCTGCACCGCGGCCTGGGACCAGAGCTTCATCGCCGGTACCCAGAACAAGAACAACTGCTCCGGCTTCCTGCAATCGGTGGCCGCCACCCTCGGCGTACCGATTCCCGGCGGCAATGCCGACGCCATCATGGGCGGCCTGCCCCAGGCCACCGGCTGGAAGGAACTGGCCAGCGGTGACGAAGCCGCGCAGAAGGCCTCCCAGGGCTACTTCGTGATCGCCGGCATCAAGGGCAGCGACCACAACCCGGCGCGCAACAACGGCCACGTCGCCGTGGTCATCGGCGGCACCCTGTATCGCGGCAAGTACCCGCGCGTCTGGTGCGGCAGCATCGCCGGCGCGGTCGGCCAGAGCCAGGGCCTGCGCTCGGTAGGCGAGGTCTGGAACCGCACCGACCGCGACCTGGTGAAGTACTTCGTCTACGCCACGGCCAGCTGCCGCGGCTGATCCACTCGCGCCGTGGATGACCCCGCCTCATCCACGGCCGCGCTCCCCGCACGCCCCCGCCCCGCCCGCCTCC
>NZ_QKRU01000069.1:0-35702 GCF_003234055.1 Pseudomonas sp. 57B-090624 | reverse complement strand
GGGCCTGGGTGGCCGGGGCGGTCGGGGCGACGCCGGAGACGGGCTCTTCGCCCTTGCCAAAGATTTTTTTGAGTGCTTTGAGCACGGTCATCTCGTCGATTGGTTAAGGAATGAACGGGCGCCAGTGTAAAGCAAGATGTCATCGCGGCGAAGTGCCCTGGCGGATTGTCGTGGGCAGCCGCTCTGTTCCGGGCCTTTCGGTGCTACGGGGAGTCGCCGCCCCCGGGGGGCGGCGCGTTGAACGTCACTCGGTGGGCAGGCTCGCCAGGAGCAGGCGCTGGACGTTGCCGCCCATGATCTTGGCGATATCGCCCTCGCTGTAGCCGGCTTCCTGCAGGCCCTGGGTCAGCTGGGGCAGGCCGGTGGTGTCGAAGGGCGCATGGATGGTGCCGTCGAAGTCAGAACCCAGGGCGACGTGGTCGACGCCCACCAGGTCGCTGGTGTAGCGGATGGCCTTGACGATGGCCTTGACCGAGGTGTCGCAGACGGCGGTTTCCCAGTAGCCGATGCCGATCACCCCGCCGGTGGCGGCGATGCGCCTGACGTGGTCGTCGCTGAGGTTGCGCGGGCCGGGGCAGGTGCCTTCGACACCGCCGTGGGAAACCAGTACCGGGCGCTCGGCCATCTCCAGCACGTCGTCGATCAGCGCGCGCGAGGCGTGGGCCAGGTCGATGATCATCTTCTTCTCTTCCAGGCGGGCGACCACGCGGCGGCCGAAGCGGGTCAGGCCGCCTTTCTCCATGCCGTGGGCGGAGCCGCCGATCTCATTGTCGAAGAAGTGGGTCAGCCCGGTGATGCGGAAGCCCGCGTCATACAGGCGGTCGACGTTCTCGAGCTTGCCTTCCAGCGGGTGCAGGCCCTCGGTGGCGAGGATCGCGGCGACGCGGTTCGGGTCCTTCTTCCAGGCGGCGATGAAGGCTTCGAAGTCGGCGCGGGTGCGCACCTGCACCAGCTTGCCTTCGCTGCCCTTGGCGGCTGCGGCGAGTTTTTCGCCCTGGTACAGCGCGCGCTCCAGCAGGCTGCGCCAGGTACGTGGCGGCCAGCGTTGGGCCATGGCGAGCACGGTGATGTTGTCGCTGTCGGCGTCGTTCCTGTCGTAGTTGATGCCGCGCGGGGTCTTGGTCACGGTGGAGAACACCTGCAGCGCGACCTTGCCTTCGAGCAGGCGCGGCAGGTCGCTGTGGCCGAAGTCGTGGCGCTCCAGCAGGTCGCGTTGCCAGAGCAGGGCATCGTCGTGCAGGTCGGCGATGAACAGTTTCTCGTGCAGTGCGTTGGCGGCCTCGCTGGCCGGGTAGGGGGCAGGGGACTCGACGCTGTTCATCCGCCGGTCGAGCACGCTGGGCAAGGTGAAGAACACCGCCAGGCCGATCACGACCAGTGCCAGCAGGATCAGGAGTTTGCGCATTGAGGGAGCTTCCGGGCTTCGTTGTTGTAGTGGCCCGGAACTCTAGCAAGGCCCTCGCCGCGCTGCAGCAGGGCTTAGCCGTTAAGGCAGTTACGTCCCTGCAACTTGGCCTTATAGAGGGCGGCGTCGGCGCGGGCGATGAGGTCCTGCAGGTCGTCCTTGGGCTGCATCTGGGTCAGGCCGATGGAAACCGTGACGCCGGGCAGTATCCCCACCGGTGAATAGAAGGAGGGCACCTGCTCCAGGCTCATGCGCAGCCTTTCGCCGATGTTGCGCGCTTCCTCCACGGCGATCTCGGGCAGCAGGATGACGAATTCCTCGCCGCCGAAGCGGGCCATGCTGTCCTTGGGCCGCAGCTGGTTGCGCAGGGTGTGGGCCACCAGGCACAGGGCGTAGTCGCCGGCCAGGTGGCCGTGGCGGTCGTTGTAGGCCTTGAAATGGTCGACATCGAGCATCAGCAGGCACATGGGATGGCCATTGAAGGCGCAGCGGGTGCTCTCGCGCTCGTAGATGTGTTCCAGCCAGCGCCGGTTGTAGAGGCCGGTGAGGGTGTCGACGTTGGCGTTCTGCTCGGTGTCGAGAATGATCCGGTTGCCGGTGCGCACGCGCTCGCAGAGCAGCTCCAGGAGGTTCTGCATCATCTGCGGCGACTGCTGGAACAGCTTCGACAGTGCCTCGCGGTGCAGGCGCAGGACGGTGCTGGGGCGCGTGGCGACCACGTAGGCGGAAGGGTGGTCGTTGTCGATGAAGCTGATCTCGCCCGCGCAATCACCGGCTTCCAGGGTGGACATCGGCTGGTTGTCGAGCGAACCCAGGTAGACCTGCAACTGGCCATCGAGCAGCAGGTACAGGTACTGGTTGCGGTTGAAGGGGGAGAGCAGGACCTCGCCCTTTTCCAGGTCGCAGGCAGCGAACTCCTGCAGGATCTGCTGCAGGTTGTTGGCGGCGACGTTCTGGAACAGTCGCTGACGTCCGAGCAGCTGTGGATCGGCCTGCCAGTGCGCATTCTTCATGGGCTACATCTGACCTGGGGTAGCAACGTGGTGAGCTGGCATCGCAAAACACTCCCTGTCTTTGCGTTGAAAACCGTTATCGACCTTATGCCCGCCCCCAACGGCTTTCAATGCTTGGCGGAAGGTAGGCCGACCAGTGGTTTGGAAACAGTAGCAGCGTCACATTCCCGGGCAATCGTGTCGGACAATGTGCATTTATGCGGAAGTGGTCTCGTTCGAGCGGGGCGGCAGAGGCCCTGGGACGGGCCTTGCGGGGGATTCCGCCCCCGGCTGTGCACCGGGGGCGTGAGGCTTCAGGCTTCCTGGTGCAGCTCGTAGCGCACGGCGAAGCCGGCCAGCCGTTGCTCCAGGGCGCGGCGGCGCTGGTCGTGCAGGTCGGGCACGCGGATGTGGGCGAGCTGGCCGTGGCGGTCGTCGGCACGCACCTCGACGCTGAGACCGGGTGCCAGCGGCGCCAGCACCTGCTCGAAGACCCGGCGGATGGCGTCGTGGCGCAGGGTCGGCTTGAAGGTCTTGCCCACCGCCGTGACCGGCAGCGCGTCGATGATCCACACGTCCTTGGGCACCGCCGCGCGTTCCGGCACGTGGTCCGCGGCGTGGGCCAGCAGCTCGGCCTCGCTGGCCTGCTGGCCGGGCTTGAGCTGGACGTAGACCACCGGCAGTTCGCCGGCCTTCTCGTCGGGCTTGCCGACGGCGGCGGCCATGGCCACGGCGGGGTGGCCGTGCAGGGCTTCCTCGATCATCTGCGGGTCGATGTTGTGGCCGCCACGGATGATCAGGTCCTTGCTGCGGCCGGTGAGCCAGATGTAGCCGTCGGCGTCCATGCGGCCCAGGTCACCGGTGTTGAACCAGTCGCCATCCACCCAGATGCCGGCGTTCTTGCCGGCCTGCAGGTAGCCCTTGAACACGGTGATGCCGCGCAGGCAGACGTTGCCGATCTCGTTGGCCCGTGCGTCGCGGAGGAAGGCGCCCTGTTCGTCGAGCACCTTGATCGCCACTTCGCAGTAGGGCATGCGCAGGCCGATGGAGCCCGGCCGGCGTTCGCCCGCGCTGGGGTTGCCGCAGCTGCCGCAGGTGCCCTCGGTGAGGCCGTAGCCCTCGATCAGGGTGAGGCCGGTCTTGGCCTCGAACTGGCGGATCAGCTCCACCGGCATCGGCGCCGCGCCGCACAGGGCGTAGCGCAGGCTGGAGAGGTCGTGGCCCTCGCTGGGCACCTGCAACAGCCCGGCATAGATGGTGGGCACGCCGCTGAAGAAGCTCACCCTGTAGCGCTCGATGATCGTCCAGAAGTTCTGGATCAGCGCGGTGTTGCGGTAGCCCTGGGGCGTGGCCAGCAGGACCTGCGCGCCACTGAAGAAGGGGGCGAGGCCGGTGACCATCACGCCGTTGACGTGGAACAGCGGCAGGCCGCAGAGGGTCACGTCGTCCGGGCCGAGGTTGATGGTGTAGGCGAGGATCATCGCCATCGCCACCTCGTTGCGGTGGCTGTGCGGCGCCAGCTTCGGCGTGCCGGTGGTGCCGCCGGTGTGGAAATACGAGGCGATGTCGTCGGGGGCGATGACACGGCCGCTTTCCAGGTGGTCGGCGGGGCAGCCGGCGATCAGTTCGTCGAAGTCCAGCACGCCTTCCGGCAGGGCGCCGCGCTGGGCCTTGAGGCCGCTGCGCTGGGGCTCGGGCAGGTAGTTGGCCAAATCGACCGTGACGATGGCCTTGAGGCCCGGCAGTTCATCGCGCAGGCCGGCGACCTTGTCCCACAGGTCGGTGCCGGGGAAGGGCGCCAGGGTCACCAGCACCTCGGAATCGGCGGCGCGCACCAGTTCGGCGATGTGCTCGGGGTCGAGCAGCGGGTTGATGGCGTTGACGATGCCCGCCGCCTCGCCGCCCCACAGGGTGAAGTGGGTGTGCGGCAGGTTGGGCAGCAGGAAGGACACCGCCTTGCCCGGGCGCACGCCCAGGCGGTGGAAGGCGTTGGCGGTGCGGGTGACCTGCGCCAGCAGCTCGCCGTAGCTCAGCTGCCAGGGCGCCTCGTCGGCCGTGCCCTGCATGAGGAAGGTCATGGCGATGGCGTCCGGGGCGCGCCGGGCGCTCTGGCGGATCAGCTCGTAGGTGCTGTCCGGCATGCCGCGTTGCTGTAGCGAAACCTGCTCGATCAGCTCGATGTCGCGCAGGGAGGTGATGGGCGGTACGGGAGTCTGGGTCATGGCCAATTCTTGTTGTGGGTTGACGGATCAACGGGCCAGTCGTGCGCTCAGCCAGGCGCCGATATCGCGGATTTCCTCCGGCAGCACTTCGTGGCCCATCGGGTAGTCCTGCCACTGCACCGGGACGCCGGCGGCGGCGAGCTTGTCGTGTGCGGCACGGCCCATGGCCAGCGGCACCACGTCGTCGAAGGTGCCATGCAGGCTGAAAACCGGCAGTTGTAGTTTTGTATCCGACAGCGCCAGGGTGTCGCCGAAGGTCGGCGCATAGGTGGACAGCGCCAGCACCCCGCCGAGGGGGCCTTCCCAGCGCAGCAGGCCGGTGTGCAGCACCACCGCGCCACCCTGGGAGAAGCCGGCGAGGACGATGCGTGCCGGATCGATGCCGGCGTCGCGCTGGGCTTCGATCAGGGCGATCACGCGTTGCGCCGATTCCTCCAGCTGCGCCTGGTCGATGGCCCGCGCGGGGCTCATGGCGAGGATGTCGTACCAGGAGGGCATGGCGTAGCCGCCATTGATGGTCACGGCGCGGGTGGGGGCCTGGGGCATGATGAAGCGGGTGGTGGCCAGGCGTTCCTGCAGCACCTCGGCCACCGGCAGGAAGTCATAGCGGTCCGCCCCCAGGCCGTGCAACCAGATGACGCACGCATCGGCTGCTTGTGTGGGCTCCAGAATCAACGGATTACTCATGTTCGGCTCCAATTCGGGGCGCCTGCACCAAAACGGTGCTGGCGCCGGGCGGTGATGGGGTCTATCAGTGAAAAATATGTCGCACCAACAAAACTTTCCCTATTGACCTGTCGGAAGCGTCGTACAGGCACTGTGCTGGTACGGGGATTGCTAAACAGCAGCAGACTTAACAGGCGGCCTGCGCAGCGGTAACACTTCGCGGGGCGTTCAACGGGTTGGGCGTCGATCCAGGTCGGCGCCTTGCAAACGACCGCTGGCACGTTCCCCACGTGGCGGTGGTCGAAAATCCGTCTCCAGCCCATTCGACCAATGGGCGAGGAGGGAGGCCGGTGGCGCGCGGAGCAGCGCCAACTAGACTTCCTCCTTAGGTCCGATTCCCCGGTTGACCGTCGTTTCGCGCGGTTGAACCTGCCTCACGAGGGTACGGCGGTAGGACCGAGACTCCAACACAAAAAAAAGCAACTGGAGGTTTTGATGAAGATGGTGAAATCCACCCTGGCTGTGCTGACTGCGGCAGCTGTTCTCGGTGTCAGCGGCTTCGCTCAGGCGGGCGCCACCCTGGATGCGGTCAAGAAGAAAGGCTACGTGCAGTGCGGCATCAGTGACGGCCTCCCGGGCTTTTCCTACGCCGACTCCAAGGGCGAATACAAAGGTATCGACGTCGACATCTGCCGCGCCGTAGCGGCAGCCGTGTTCGGTGATGCGAGCAAGGTCAAGTTCAGCCCGCTCACCGCCAAGGAGCGTTTCACCGCGCTGCAGTCCGGCGAAGTGGACATCCTCTCCCGCAACACCACCTGGACCAGCTCCCGCGACGCGGCGATGGGCCTGAACTTCACCGGCGTGACCTACTACGACGGCCAGGGCTTTTTGGTGAACAAGAAGCTCGGCGTCTCCAGCGCCAAGGAACTCGATGGCGCCACCGTCTGCATCCAGGCCGGCACCACCACCGAGCTGAACCTGGCCGACTACTTCCGCGCCAACGGCCTGAAGTACACCCCCATCACCTATGACACCTCCGACGAGAGCGCCAAGTCGCTGGAATCGGGCCGTTGCGACGTGCTGACCTCCGACCAGTCGCAGCTGTACGCCCAGCGCATCAAGCTGGCCGCGCCGGACGAGTACGTGGTGCTGCCGGAAGTCATCTCCAAGGAACCCCTCGGCCCAGCCGTTCGCCAGGGTGACGAGGAGTGGTTCGACATCGTGCGCTGGAGCCTGTTCGCCCAGTTGAACGCTGAAGAGCTCGGCGTCGACTCGAAGAACGTCGTGGAAACCGCCAAGTCCACCAAGAACCCGGACGTGGCCCGCCTGCTGGGTGCTGAAGGCGACTTCGGCAAGGATCTGAAGCTGCCCAAAGACTGGGCCGTGCAGATCGTCAAGCAGGTCGGCAACTATGCCGAGATCTTCGATCGCAACGTCGGTGCCGGCAGCGAGCTGAAGATCGAACGCGGTCTCAACGCCCTGTGGAACAAGGGTGGTCTGCAGTACGCACCGCCGGTGCGCTGACCCACCACGCTGCCGCCCGCGGATGCGGGCGGTAGCGTCCAGTTCCAACCGACGAGGGCTGTCATGCAGAACACTTCCCAAGCCCCGCGTGTCCGTGGATCGGTGCTGACCGACCCACAGACGCGCGCGTGGCTATTCCAGATCATCGCCGTAGTCGCCGTCGTGGCGTTCGGCTGGTTCCTCTTCCACAACACCCAGGTCAACCTCGAGAAGCGCGGGATCATCTCCGGCTTCGGCTTCCTCGACCAGAGCGCCGGCTTCGGCATCTCCCAGCACCTGATCGACTACAAGGAAAGCGACACCTACGGTCGCGTCTTCTTCATCGGCCTGCTCAACACGCTGCTGGTGACCGTGGTCGGCATCATCCTGGCGACCATCCTCGGCTTCATCCTCGGTGTCGCGCGGCTGTCGCCCAACTGGCTGATCCGCAAGCTGGCGACGGTCTACATCGAGACCTTCCGCAACATCCCGCCGCTGCTGCAGATCTTCTTCTGGTACTTCGCCGTGATGCTGCCCATGCCGGGCCCGCGGCAGAGCATGAACTTCGGCGACACCTTCTTCATCAACAACCGCGGCCTGTACATGCCGTCGCCGAACATGGCCGAGGGCTTCTGGCCCTTCGTGATCGCCGTCGCGCTGTCGGTGGTGGCCATCGGCGTGCTGTGGCGCTGGGCCCGTGCGCGCCGCCACGAGACCGGCCAGCGCTTCCCCGTGCTGCTGAGCGCGATCGCCATCCTGGTGCTGGTGCCCGGCCTCTCGGCCCTGGTGCTGGGCAGCCCCTTCCACTGGGAAGTGCCGCAATTGACCGGTTTCAACTTCCGCGGTGGCTGGGTGGTGATCCCCGAACTGATCGCCCTGATGCTGGCGCTGTCGATCTACACCGCCGCCTTCATCGGCGAGACGGTGCGCGCGGGCATCCAGTCGGTCAGCCATGGCCAGACCGAAGCGGCGCATTCCCTGGGCATCCGCCCCGGGCAGACGCTGCGCCTGGTCATCGTGCCGCAGGCCCTGCGGGTGATCATCCCGCCGCTCACCAGCCAGTACCTGAACCTGGCGAAGAACTCGTCCCTGGCCGCCGGCATCGGCTACCCGGACATGGTCTCGCTGTTCGCCGGTACCACGCTCAACCAGACCGGCCAGGCCATCGAGGTCATGGCGATCACCATGAGCGTCTACCTGGCCATCAGCATCAGCATTTCCCTGCTGATGAACTGGTACAACAAGCGCATCGCGCTGATCGAGCGGTGAGGGCACTGACATGACATCGCATACCTTCAAGCCCGACCAGCCGCCACCCAGCACCGTGGTGGGCCCGGTCGCCTGGCTGCGTCACAACCTGTTCGCCAGCCCGCTGCACGTGGTGCTCACCGCACTGTCGCTGTACCTGCTGTGGCTGATCGTCCCGCCCATCCTCAACTGGGCCTTCATCCACGCCACCTGGACCGGCACCACCCGTGCCGACTGCACCGGCGAGGGCGCCTGCTGGGTGTTCATCCAGCAGCGCTTCGGCCAGTTCATGTACGGCTTCTACCCCAGCGAGCTGCGCTGGCGCGTGGATGTCACCGTGTGGCTGGCGATCATCGGCGTGGCGCCGCTGTTCATCAAACGCACCCCGCACAAGGCCTTCTACGGCATCGGTTTCCTGGTGATCTATCCGCTGGTGGCCTTCTGGCTGCTGCACGGCGGCCTGGGTCTGCAGGAGGTGTCGACCAGCCGCTGGGGCGGCCTGATGCTGACCCTGGTGATCGCCTACGTGGGCATCGCCGGTGCATTGCCGCTGGGCATCCTGCTGGCGCTGGGACGGCGGTCGAAGCTGCCGGCGATCAAGGTCATCTGCGTGACCTTCATCGAGTTCTGGCGCGGCGTGCCGCTGATCACCGTGCTGTTCATGTCCTCGGTGATGCTGCCGCTGTTCCTGCCCGAGGGCATGAACCTCGACAAGCTGCTGCGCGCCCTGGTGATGGTGATCTTCTTCGAGGCGGCCTATATCGCCGAGGTGGTCCGCGGAGGCCTGCAGGCCATCCCCAAGGGCCAGTACGAAGCCGCCGCCGGCCTCGGCCTGGGCTACTGGCGCAGCACCGCGCTGGTGATCCTGCCGCAGGCCCTGAAGATGGTCATCCCCGGCATCGTCAACACCTTCATCGCCCTGTTCAAGGACACCAGCCTGGTGATCATCATCGGCCTGTTCGACCTGCTCAACAGCATCAAGCAGGCGACCACCGACCCGAAATGGCTGGGCATGTCCACCGAAGGCTACGTATTCGCCGCCCTGGTCTACTGGATCTTCTGCTTCAGCATGTCGCGCTATTCCATGCGCCTCGAACAGAAGCTGAACACCGGGCACAAGCGTTAGGAGAGAGATTCGAATGAGTGAAGCCATCCAGAAAGACGCCGCTGCGCCGATCATCCAGCTGCAGGGCGTGAACAAGTGGTACGGGCAGTTC
This sequence comes from Pseudomonas sp. 57B-090624, assembly GCF_003234055.1. Classification (NCBI taxonomy): domain Bacteria; kingdom Pseudomonadati; phylum Pseudomonadota; class Gammaproteobacteria; order Pseudomonadales; family Pseudomonadaceae; genus Pseudomonas; species Pseudomonas sp. 57B-090624. The sequence goes on along the minus strand of NZ_QKRU01000069.1, from coordinate 26,449 downwards.
CATGTGCTCAAGGACATCAACCTGAACGTCAAGCAGGGCGAGCGCATCGTCCTCTGCGGTCCGTCCGGCTCCGGCAAGTCGACCACCATCCGCTGCATCAACCGCCTGGAAGAACACCAGCAGGGGCGGATCATCGTCGACGGCACCGAGCTGACCAACGATCTCAAGCAGATCGAGGCGATCCGCCGCGAAGTGGGCATGGTGTTCCAGCACTTCAACCTGTTCCCGCACCTCACCGTGCTGCAGAACTGCACCCTGGCACCGATGTGGGTGCGCAAGCTGCCCAAGCGCAAGGCCGAGGAAATCGCCATGCACTACCTGGAGCGCGTGCGTATCCCCGAGCAGGCCAACAAGTTCCCCGGCCAGCTCTCCGGCGGCCAGCAGCAGCGCGTGGCCATCGCCCGCGCCCTGTGCATGAAGCCGAAGATCATGCTGTTCGACGAACCCACCTCCGCCCTCGACCCCGAGATGGTGAAGGAAGTGCTCGACACCATGGTCGGCCTCGCCCAGGACGGCATGACCATGCTCTGCGTGACCCACGAGATGGGCTTCGCCCGTACCGTGGCGGACCGGGTGATCTTCATGGACAAGGGCGAGATCGTCGAACAGAACGAGCCCAATGCGTTCTTCGACAACCCGCAGAACGAGCGCACCAAGCTGTTCCTCGGGCAGATCCTGCACTGATTGCCAGCGCTATATGGAAAGGGGCCTTCGGGCCCCTTTTCATTTTCCCTACGGGGGCGATTTCAGCGACTAGAGGATGTGAGTCCAGCTGATTGCCGAGTTCTGGTGATGCGTCTGGTTTCGCCCTCCCGGGCGAGTCCCTTTTCCAAGAATCCTCACCTTGATGTGGGCACTGACCCAGCACGCAGGTGGAGGCGGCTTTCGTAGGGTGGGTAGAGCTTGGCGAAACCCACGCGGTGGAGGCTACAGGGGCATCACGCGGATCATGCCTGTTCCCGCAGGCGCCGGCGGAAGGCTCCCGGCGTCTCGCCGCAGAGCTGCTTGAACAGCTTGGCGAAGGTGGCGCGGTCGGCGTAGCCCACCTGTTGCGCCACCTGCTCCAGCGAGCGCGAAGGGTTGCGCAGGGCGGACTGGGCGGCGGCGATGCGCAGGCGTTGCACGTAGTCGTTGGGCGTCAGGCCGGTGGCGGTGCGGAAGCGCCGCAGCAGGGTGCGGGTCGAGCAGTGCGCGCGTTCGGCCAGGCCCTTGAGGTCGATGGGCTCGGCGTGGTGGCGTTGCAGCCAGGCCAGCAGCGGGCCGAGCTGGGCGTCTCCCGGCACGTCCGGCAGCAGCGGGGTGAAGCGTGACTGGCGGCCGCGCTCGCGGTCGAACACCAGCGCACCGGCTACCCGTTGTGCCAGCCAGTCGCCGCCGTGCCAGGCGATCAGGTGCAGGCACAGGTCGAGCCCGGCCTGGGCGCCGCCGGAGCAGAACAGGTTGCCGTCCTCGGTGAGCAGCTCATCGGGTTGCAGGCGCACCTGGGGGAAGCGTTGGCGGAAGGCGCCGGCCAGCGCCCAGTGGGTGGTGGCACGGCGGCCGTCGAGCAGGCCGGCGGCGCCGAGCAGGAAGGCGCTGCTGCACAGGCTGGCCACCTGCTGGGTGGCCGGGCGCTGCGCCAGCCAGGCCAGCAGTTCCGTGTTGCCCGCGATGCTGCGGTCCACCGCGCTGCCGGTGGCGGGCAGCATCACCAGGCGGGCCCCGGCGGCCAGGGCCAGGTCGCCGTCGACGCGGATGCTGGCCATGCCCAGGTCCACCGGCTGGCCATCGCGGCTGACCCGCAGCACCTCGAACAGCGCCTCACCGGCCAGGGTATTGGCCAGGCGGAAGGCGTCGTCGGCCATGGCCAGGCTGGAGCAGACCGTCTGGGGGCAGACCAGCAAAGCGATGCGGATCATCGGGTGGGTCTCCGTAAAGGGTGGCGATTATTGCCACAAAGTTGGCGATGCAGCCAATCGCCGCCCGGCGGAAAGCCGTCGATACTCTCCTCATCCCAATCGCCACGAGCCTCGCCATGAGCCATCCCAACGCCGCCCTCATCGAACGCTTCTACCGCGCCTTCCAGGTCCTGGACGCCGAGACCATGGCCGCCTGCTACGCCGCCGACGTGCGCTTCGCCGACCCGGTGTTCACCGACCTGCGCGGCAGCGAGGCCGCCGACATGTGGCGCATGCTGGCCAGCCGCGCCCAGGCCTTCTCGCTGACGTTCGACGGTGTCGAGGCCGATGACCACGAGGGCCGTGCGCGCTGGGTCGCCACCTACCTGTTCAGCCAGACCGGGCGCACCGTGGTCAACCGCATCGAGGCGCGCTTCCGTTTCGAGGACGGCCTGATCGTCGAGCACCGCGACAGCTTCGACCTGTGGCGCTGGGCCCGCCAGGCGCTGGGCGCCAAGGGCCTGCTGCTGGGCTGGCTGCCGCCGGTGCAGAACGCCATCCGCCAGCAGGCGGCCCGAGGCCTGGCGGCATTTCGCGCACAACGCTGAATCCGCTGCCGGCCATTGGCTGGTGGCTGCGCCGCGCAATATTGCCTAAGCTCGCCGGCGACTCTCTCGCCGGTGCCCATCATGATCAGGCTGTTCCAGTTCCCCGCCGGGTTCGACGTGCCCAATGCCAGCCCCTTCTGCCTCAAGCTGGAGACCTTCCTGCGCCTTACGCGGGTGCAGTACCAGGCGCAGGCCTTGATGGACCCCCGGCGCGGCCCCAAGGGCAAGCTGCCCTACATCGACTTCGACGGCGAGCTGATCGCCGATACCGCGATCATCCAGCGGGTGCTCACCGAGCGCCTGCACCTGCAGCTGGACGAGCACCTCGACGACGCCGGCCGTGGTCGCGCCCTGGCCGTCACCCGCCTCTGCGACGAGCACCTCTACTGGTTGCTGGTGTACTTCCGCTGGCTGGAGGACGAGGGCTGGGCGCAGACCCGCCAGGCCTTTTTCGGCAATCTCGGCCCGCTGGCCGGGCGCCTGGTGCCGCCGCTGGTGCGTCGCAAGGTCCGCCGCGACCTGTTGGCCCAGGGCCTCGGCCGGCATGATCGCGAAGAGCTGCTGGTGTTCGCCCGCGAGGACCTGCAAGGCCTCACCGACCTGCTCGGCGACGACACCTTCTTCGGCGGTACGCGTCCCTGCAGCGCCGACGCCTCGGCCTACGGGCTGCTGGCCAACCTGGTGCAGTGCACCCTGGAAACCCCGCTCAACCGCCTGGCCCGCGAGTACCCGCGCCTGGTCGATTACTGCCAGCGCATGCGCACGGTGGCCTGGGCATGAGCGAGGCTCCACCGCGTCCCTGGTTCGTCTACCTGGTGCGTGCCGCCAACGGTGCGCTCTACTGCGGCATCAGCGACGACCCGCAGCGTCGTTTCGCCCAGCACCAGAGCGGCAAGGGCGCGCGTTTCTTCCATTCCAGCCCGGCCCAGGCGCTGGTCTATATCGAGGAATGCCCGGGCAAGGGCGATGCCCTGCGCCGCGAACGCGCCATCAAGAACCTGCGCAAGGCCGCCAAGGAAGCGCTGGCCAAGGCGTACATAGCCGCGGCTGATGGCATGCCATCAGCGCCAGCGGATAGGCCCTGAACCCGAGGGCGGCTAAGCTGCCCACCCTGACAAGAACGATAAGGAGCCCGACATGCACGAGTTGATCCTGCACCACTACCCGACGTCCCCCTTCGCCGAGAAGGCCCGCCTGCTGCTGGGCTTCAAGCAGCTGTCCTGGCGTTCGGTGCACATTCCGCCGCTGATGCCCAAGCCGGACCTGATGCCGCTCACCGGCGGCTACCGCAAGACCCCGGTGCTGCAGGTCGGCGCCGACATCTACTGCGACACCGCGCTGATCGCCCGCCGCCTGGAGGCGGAGAAGGCCGTGCCGGCGCTGATCCCGGCGGGCCTGGAATTCAACGTGGCGAGCTTCTGCCACTGGGTGGATTCGGTGATCTTCCAGCACGCGGTGAGCCTGGTGTTCCAGCCCGAATCCATCGCCGTGCGTTTCGGCAAGCTGCCGCCTGAAGCCATCAAGGCCTTCATCGCCGACCGCGCCGGGCTGTTCAGCGGCGGCACCACCACGCGGCTGCCCGCCGAGGTGGCCAAGCACAACTGGCCGACCTTCATGGCGCGCCTGGAACAGCAACTGGGTCGCGAGGAAGGTGACTTCCTCTTCGGCGAGCCGAGCATGGCCGACTTCTCCCTGGCCCACTGCCTCTGGTTCCTCAAGGCCACCCCGGTCACTGCCCCGCTGGTGGACGACTACCCGGCGGTCGCCGCCTGGCTGGGCCGCGTGCTCGGCTTCGGCCATGGCGCCTCCAGCGAGCTGAGCGCCGCCGAGGCCATCGAGATCGCCCGCGCCGCAGAGCCGGCAGCGCTGCCGGACGAGCCCTTCTTCGACGTCAACGGCTTCACCGCCGGGCAGAAGGTGGCCATCGCCGCCACCGACTATGGCGTCGACCCGGTGGAGGGCGAGCTGGTGTTCGCCGGCCGCGAGGAGCTGATCCTGCGTCGCGAGGACGAGCGTGCCGGCGTGGTGCACGTGCACTTCCCGCGTGTGGGCTTCCGCATCGAAGCGCGCTGATCCGCAGGCGCACAAAAAAGCCCGGCATCGAGCCGGGCTTTTTTCCTACGGCGGACTTCAGTCCTTGCGGCGCTTGAGCTGGTCCTTCAGCTGGGTCGGGACCTGGCGGATGATCAGCATGTCGCGGCCCTCGTCGTACTCGATCTTCGAGCCCAGCAGGTGGGCCTCGAAGCTGATGGACAGGCCCTCGGCGCGGCCGGTGAAGCGCTGGAACTGGCTGAGGGTGCGCTTGTCCGGCGGGATTTCCGGCGACAGGCCGTAATCCTTGTTGCGGATGTGCTCGTAGAAGGCGCGCGGGCGGTCCTCGTCGATCAGCCCGGACAGCTCCTGCAAGGTGATCGGCTCGCCCAGCTTGGCCTGGGTGCTGGCGTAGTCCACCAGGGTCTTGGTCTTCTCGCGGGCCTGCTCCTCGGCGAAGTCCTCGTGCTCGACGAAGTCGCTGAAGGCCTTGAGCAGGGTGCGGGTCTCGCTCGGCGCGTCGACGCCTTCCTGGCAGCCGATGAAGTCGCGGAAGTAGTCCGAGACCTTCTTGCCGTTCTTGCCCTTGATGAAGGAGATGTACTGCTTCGACTGCGCGTTGTTGCGCCACTCGGAGAGGTTGATGCGCGCCGCCAGGTGCAGCTGGCCCAGGTCCAGGTGGCGGGCCGGCGCCAGGTCCAGCGCGTCGGTGACGGTGACGCCTTCGTTGTGGTGCAGCAGGGCGATGGCCAGGTAGTCGGTCATGCCCTGCTGGTAGTGGGCGAAGAGCACGTGGCCGCCGGTGGAGAGGTTGGACTCCTCCATCAGCTTCTGCAGGTGCGCCACCGCCTCGCGGCTGAAGGCGGTGAAATCGCGACCGCCCTCCATGTAGTCCTTGAGCCAGCCACTGAAGGGGTAGGCGCCGGACTCCTCGTGGAACAGCCCCCAGGCCTTGCCCTGCTTGGCGTTGTAGCTTTCGTTGAGATCGGCCAGCAGGTTCTCGATGGCCTTGGATTCGCCCAGCTCGCTGTCGCGTGCATGGAGCACGGCGGCGCTGCCATCGGGCTTCTTGTCGATGAGGTGGACGATGCAGTGACGGATCGGCATGGGCGTACCTGTGAAGCTGTGGATAAGGGCGCGCGGGTGGCTCGCCCGGCAGGCCGCAGAGTTTACCTCAGCCTCGCAGGGGATGAGGGGCCTTGTGACCCGATCGCTTGTTGCCGGGCCCGAGCCTCCCTAAAGTGACGGCATTTCCGCTGCAATGACCAAGGATGGTTCCGATGTCCAGCCTGACCCTCGATACGCCCCTGCTCACAGTCGACGCCGAGTCCATCCGCGCCCTCGAAGCGCTGGCCGACCGCGGCCTGTTCCTCCAGGCCCATGCTCGGGCTTCCGAGTTCGGCGACTACCGCCACTGGCGCGGTGCCGCCGCCATGGTGCTGGCCTCGCGCCTCGCCGGGCAACTGGGAGCCCCGCGCCTGGGGGACGCCCTGGCCTGGCTCGGCCACCGCCGCTACCCGGAGGCCGCCGAGTCGCGCCTGCGCTATGCCCGCTTCCTGCTCGCCCGTCGTGGCCAGTACCGTGCCTGGGAATTCCTCCAGCGCTTTTCCGACTGGCTGCCGGAGGAGCCCGGCCTGCGCGCCGAATGGCTGTCGTTCCAGGGCTACCTGCGGGCGCTGCTGCGCGACTTCGGCCGCAGCGCCGAGCTGCACGACGCGGCCATGCAACTGGGCACCGCCGACCCCTGGCTGCTGGTGGAGCGCTCCTACAGCCTGGAACAGGAAGACCGCTACGCCGAGGCGCTGGAGCTTTGCGAGGGCGCCCTGGCGATGCTCCCCGGCTTCCGCTCCGCGACCCTGCAGGCCGCCCAGCTCGAACTGCAGCTGGGGCGCGAGGAGGCCGCCCGTACCCGCCTGCTGGAGGCCACCCGGCGGATGGAGAGCGCCGGGCTCTGTGCGCAGCTGATCGACCTGCTGATCGAGCGCGAGGAACTGGACGAGGCCGAGCGCCTGATCGAGCGCTCCCTGGAGCTGGCGCTGCTGCTGGAGAAGGGCATGCGTGGCTGGTACGCCGGCCGTCGTTGCGACATCGCCTGCCTGCGCGGTGACCACGAGCAGGGCCGGGCCCTGGCCCTGGAGGCGCAGAGCCCCTTCTACACGATGGTCGCCGAGCGCCTGGCGGAACCGAAGGGCGGTCGCGTCCTGCTGCCGGTCACCTTCGTCCGCCAGCACCACATGACCTGCGTCCCCGCCACCCTGACCGCGCTCTCCACCTACTGGGGGCGCCCCGTGGCGCACCTGGAGGTGGCCGAGGAGATCTGCTACGACGGCACCTCCTACCAGGCCGAGCGCGCCTGGGCCGAGCGCAACGGCTGGCTGGTGCGCGAATTCACCGTCGACTGGGCCACCAGCCGCGCGCTGATCGACCGCGGCCTGCCCTTCACCCTGTCCCTGCAGTACACCGGCAGCGGCCACCTGCAGGCGGTGGTCGGCTACGACGAGCCCCGTGGCACCGTGCTGATCCGCGACCCCGGCCAGGCGCAGTTCGGCGAGAGCATCGCCGAAGGCCTGTACCAGACCCAGCGCGCGTCCGGGCCGCGCGGCCTGCTCCTGCTGCCCCCCGAGGAAGCCCATCGGCTGGATGGCCTGGAGCTGCCCGAGCATGCGACCTGGGACCTCTACTACCGCCTGGTCAGCGCCCTGGAGGTGCATGACCGCGAAGAGGCTCTGGCCGCCTTCGAGGCCCTGCGCGAGCAGGCGCCCGGGCACCGCCTGACCCTCCAGGGCCAGCGCACCCTGGGCTGGTACGACGGCCGCGAGGCGCAGGTGCTGGAGGCCACCGAAGCACTGCTGGAGCGCTTCCCCGACGATGCCAACCTGATCCTTTCCAAGTCCACCTCCCTGGCCCACCTGCATGCCCGCGAACAGCAGCTGGACTGGCTGGCCGGCCATTGCCAGGCGCGCTGGAGCGACGCCGGCATCCTGGTGCGCTACACCAGCCTCCTGGTGGAGGACGGCAGCCAGCTGGACACCGCACGCCACCTGCTGGGCCGCGCCCTGCGCCAGGCGCCGGGGCATGCCCAGGCCTGGAACGAGCTGGCCAGCCTGCGCTGGAACGAAGGCAGCCGCGAGCAGGCCTGCGAGCTGTACCGCATCGCCGCCTGCCTGCACGACACCAACGAGGGCTACAGCAGCCAGTACTTCCGCGCCCTGCGCTGCCTGGGCCGCACCGAAGCGGGCCTGGAGTTCCTGCGCCAGCGCCAGGCGCGCCTCGGCGCCCTGGCCGCCGGCCCGACCCTGACCCTCTGCGAATTCATCGAGGAGCTGTCCGATCCGCTGCAATGCCGGCAGATCCTCGAACAGGCCCTGGAGCGCCGGCCCCAGGACCCGGCGCTGCTGCTCAACCTGGCCGACTTCTACGGTCGCCACGGCGAGCTGGAGCTGAACGAGGCCATGCTGCGCCGCGCCGAGCCGGTGAGCCGCCGGGGCACCTGGCTGCGCGCCGCCGTGCTGCACAGCCAGCGCAGCGATGGCGACACCCAGCGTGCCCTGGCCTGGTGCCGCGAGGCGGTGGAGCTGGACCCGCTGAACATGAGCCTGCACCGCATGCAGGTGCAGCTGCTGCGCCAGAGCGCCGGCGAAGAGGCGGTGGACGAGTACGTCACCGCGCTGGCCGAACGCTTTCCCCACCACTGCGGCATCGCCGAGCTGGCGGTGGAGCGTGCCCAGCGCCGTTCCCTGGAAGACGCCGAGGTCGCCCTGCGGCGCCTGCTGGCCAGCCACCCGGAGTACGCCTGGGCGATCCGCGAACTGGCCGTGACCCTGGCGCGCCTGGGCCGCCACGAAGAGGCCCTGGAATACTGCGAGCAGGCCCGGCGCACCGACCCGCGCAGCTCCAGCAGCTATTCCACCCGAGGCTTCGTGCAGCTCCAGGCTGGCCAGCGCGAGGCCGCCCGCGCCGCCTTCCGCGAGGCGCTGGAGCGGTCCGCCGACAACGACTACGCCAGCAACATGCTGCTGGAAACCTGCACCACCCAGGGCGAGGCCCTGGACGATCTCGACTTCATCCACCGCCAGCTGGTGGCGCAGGTGACCTTCGGCGACGGTTGGCTGGCCTACCCGGAGCAGGCGCGCAGGCTGCTGGAGCCGCAGGTGCTGCTGGAGCAGTTGAGCGAGGCCCTGCGGCAGCGTGCCGACCTCTGGCAACTGTGGGTGGTGGTCGCCGCCCAGCAGGCCGAGATGGGCCATCCGGAGCAGGCCGAGAACCTGCTGCAATCGGCCATCGAGCGCTTCCCGCTGATGCCGCGCCTGGCCCTGGAGCGCGCCCAGCTGCAAAGCAGCCAGAAGCAGTACGCCGAGTGCCGCCAGACCCTGCGCGAGAGCTTCCGCATCAACCCGCTGTGGACCCGCAGCGTGCGCCTCTACGTCGAGAGCCTGCTGGACGAGGGCGCCGACCTGGAGGAGGCCGAGCAGTTGCTGCGCAGCGTGCTCGCCCGCACCCCCGACAACACCGAGCTGCGTGCCTACCTGGGCTACGTGCTGGGCGAGCGCGACAACCCGGCCGAAGGTGCCATCGAGGCGGAGAGGGTGCTGCGCGAGGAACCCGGCAATGGCTGGGTGTGGAACCAGCTGCGCCGCTACAGCGCTGCCCTGGAGACGCCCGGGCGGCCCCTGGAACTGGCCCGCGAACTGACGCGCCTGCGCGCCGGCGACGCCGACGCCTGGCTGGCGCTGGCCGAGCAGGAAGAGGGCTTCGAGGCCAGGGAGCCGGCATTGCGCCAGGCCCTGGAGTTGAGCCCGCGCCACCGCAGCGCCAACACCCAGCTGGCCGAGGGGTTGCTGGCCGCGGGGCGCTTCGAGGAACTGCGCCAACTGCTGGAGGCGCCCTGCTGGGGCGGTGCGACACCACCCGAACTGGCGCTGTTCGGCCCCCGCGCCACGCGCGAAGAACAGGACCTGCCCAGCGCCCTGGCCGAGCTGCGCCAGCTGCTGGAGCGCCAGCCGGCCTTCTTCGAGGGCTGGCGCACCCTGGCCGACTGGCAGGACGATGCCGGCGACTATGCCGCCTACGTGGAGTCGGCCCGCGAGATGGTGCGCCTGGAACCCCGGCAGGCCATCGCCCATGGCTTCCTCGGCCACGCCCTGTGGCTCGATGGCCGGGGCGAGGAGGCGCTGCCGTCCTTCCTCCGTGCCTACGAACTGGATGCCTGCTACACCTTCGCCGGCCTGCACGCGTTCGACCTGCTGCTCGAGCACGGCACGGTCGACGCCACGCGGGAGGTGCTGGAGCGGCTGCTGGAGGCGTCCAGCCAAGCCTCCGTGCTGATCCGCGCCCTGCGCTTCGCCGTGCCCCGGGGCGACGAGGCGCTCAAGCGTCGCGTGCTGCAGCCGCTGTGCCGTGACGGCGGCGTGGTCGAGGCCTGGTCGGACGTGCTGAAGATCCTCGGCCAGCCGGACAAGGACAAGCTGCTGTGGGAAAACCTCGAGGCGGGTGTCGCCGATGGCTCCCTGCATTACGCCGCCGCCTTGTACTGGCTGCGACGCGAGGACGGCCGCTGGATGCCCGGCTCGCTGTGGAAGGGCTTCCTGCGCCTGCTGGAAAACGATCCGCAGCACGCCGGCAAGCACGCCATGCTGGAGCTGCTGGCCAACCGCAAGAACGCCAACCGGCTGCTGGTGGACGCACTTGAGGCCAGCCGCGAGGCGATCCGCAGCGACGGGGTGATCTGGGGCATGGCCAGTTACGCGATGGTCAACCAGGGGCGCTACGAGCTGATGTTCGACTGGCTCTCGGATTGGCAGCAGAACCCGCAGGCACCGGCCTGGGGCCTGGACAACCTGGCGCTGGGCCTGCGTGCACGCAAGCTGGATGCGCGTGCGGCAGCGGTGTCGCGGTTGTCCCTGGAGCGTGACCGGCAGAACCACGACGCCATGGTCTGGCTGGGCTTCGATGCGGCCATGGCCGGCGACCTGGAGGCCGTGGAAGGCTGGCTGGCGCGCTTGCAGGGGGCGCAGCCACGGCCCTTCTTCCGCTGCATGCAGCACCTGCTGGAAGGCTTCACCGCCGCCTCGCGGGATGGCGGCAGCGGCGTTGCCGTGGCGCACTTCCGCACCGCCCGCGCGGTGGCCAAGGGCAGCGAGCACGGTTCCTACTGGCGCCTGCGCCGGCACCTGGCCAAAGCCCTGGCCTTCGGCCCGGCGACGCCGGTCTGGCTGGCGCCGCTGCGCTACCTGCAACTGCGTTTCTGAGGCCCCGCTCAGGCCCCGCTATCGCGGCTCCTGGCCTTCAGTGCCTGGAGCCGCTCGATCACGTAGCGCAGGTGCACGTGCAGGTCGTACAGCTCGTTGGAGTAGGAGAGCGGCACGTCCACCTTGGCCAGTTGGTCCTCCAGCTCTTCCAGCCTGCCGATCTCGCCGTCCAGTTCCTCGCGCAGGGTGCCGGCGTCCAGCTTGCGGTCGATCTCGCGCAGGTACTTGTACCAGCGGTAGATGCGTGCGCGGATGCGCCAGCGGTACACCGGGCCCACGGCCTTGAACAGCGGGAACATCACCACCAGCAGCGGGATCAGCAGGATGATGTAGCGGTCGGCCAGGGAGGCGATGCGGAAGGGCAGGTAGCGTTGCAGGATCGGCAGGCCGTTCTTGTAGTAGTAGGTCGCCTCGTCCAGCGTCGAGAGGGTCATCGGCTGGGCGGCGGGATAGCGGCCGGCGGGGTCGAGCAGGCTGCCGTTCTTCATCACTTCGCGAGCGGCTTCGAGGATCAGCGGTGTCAGCGAGGGGTGGAATTCGTCGTTGGCCACCAGGGTCGCCACCGGGCCCAGGGTGAGGATGTCCCGCGAGGGGCTGTTGCTGGCGAGGTTGAGCAGGCCTTCGCCCACTTCCAGTTTCGTCAGGTAGGGCAGGCGCGCGCGGTAGGCGGCGCTGCGGCGCAGGCTCACCAGGTCCAGTTCGCTGCGTGCGGCCAGGCGCTGCACCACGGCGTTCTCCGCCGGGCCGACGAAGAAGGCCGCGTCCAGTTCGCCGGCGATCAGCGCGTCGGCGGCGCGGGTGCCACTGAACGCCTGCCAGGTCTGCGGGTAGCCCTCCGGCTCGATCCGGTTGGCTTGCAGCAGCGCCGCGGCGATGGCGCGGGTGCCGCTGTTGGGCGTGCCGATGGCGACCCGCAGCTGCAGCAGGTCGCCCATGGCGTCGATGTCCACGTCCTTGCGTTTGAACAGCCACAGCGGCTCCTGGTACATCACCCCGAGGCCGTGCAGGCGTTCGCGCTCGCGTGCCGGCAGGGTCAGTTCCTGGCCGCTCTGCACCAGGGCCATCTGCACCTCGCCGCGCTGCAGCTTGCCGAGGTTGTCCAGGGAGCCGCCGCTGGGCACCAGCTCCAGGGTGAAGCCCTGGTGCGCCAGTTCCTCCTTGAGCTTCTCGGCGAACAGCGCGTAGCCGCCGTTGGCGCCGCCGGTGGCCAGGGTCGCATGCATGGGGGGCGGCGGGGCGACGAAATAGAACACCGCGCCCACCAGCGCGGCCACTACGGGCACGGTCCAGAGGTTGGCCAGCAGCATGATCTTCAGGTCTTTCAGGAACCTTGGCATGGGAGTCCTTGGAGCGGGGAATTGAGGGGAAGGATAGCCACTGGCGCAGCGGCGGTTGCCTCCCGGTGCCGGTAAGTGACAAGGTGGCCGCCTTCCCGTTCCCCGCGACAAGTGACAGACCCGATGCGCATCCTGCACAGCTCCGACTGGCATCTCGGCCAGCATTTCATGGGCAAGACCCGCCAGGCCGAGCACCAGGCCTTCTGCACCTGGCTGCTGGAGCAGGTGCACGCGCACCGGGTGGATGCGGTGCTGGTGGCGGGCGATGTGTTCGACACCGGCGCGCCGCCCAGCTATGCCCGCGAGCAGTACAACCGCTTCGTCATCGAGCTGCGCGATGCCGGGGCGCAACTGGTGGTGCTGGGGGGCAACCATGACTCGCCCGCCATGCTCGGCGAGAGCCAGGGCCTGCTGGCGGCCCTGGGCACCCGCGTGGTGCCGGGCGTCGCCGCCGACCCGCAGGACCAGGTGCTGGTGCTGCGCGGCCGTGACGGCGAGCCGGGCGCGGTGCTCTGCGCCATTCCCTTCGTGCGCGCCCGCGACGTGCTGCAGAGCCAGGCCGGGCAGAGCGCGGCGGACAAGCAGCTGTCCCTGCAGCAGGCCATCCAGGCCCACTACGCACAGCTGTTCGAACTGGCCGAGCGGCGCCGCGACGAACTGGGCGGCCACCTGCCGATCCTCGCCACCGGCCACCTGACCACCGTCGGCGCCAGCGCCAGCGAGTCGGTGCGGGAAATCTACGTCGGCGCGCTGGAAGCCTTCCCCACCAGCGCCTTCCCGCCCGCCGCCTACATCGCCCTGGGCCATATCCACAGGCCGCAGAAGGTCGGCGGCCTGGAGCACATCCGCTACAGCGGCTCGCCCATCCCGCTGTCCTTCGACGAGGCCGGGCAGGCCAAGGAAGTGCTGCTGGTGGAACTGGGTGCGGAAGGCTTGCGCAGCGTCACGCCCTTGCCGGTGCCCTGTTTCCAGCCCCTGGCCAGCGTGCGCGGTTCCCTGGGCGAGCTGGCCGGCGCCATCGCCGAGCAGGCCCGTCGGGGCACGCCCGAGCGCCCCGTCTGGCTGGAGGTGCAGGTGGGCACGGACGACTACCTGAGCGACCTGCAAGGCCGCGTCGCTGCGCTGTGCGAAGGCCTGCCGGTGGAGGTGCTGCGCCTGCGCCGCGAGCGTGCCGGCCTGGCCCCGGCCCTGCTGGGCGCCGCACGCGAGACGCTGGACGAACTCAGCGCCGAGGACGTGTTCGTACGCCGCCTGGAGCTGGAGCAACTGGACGAGGACCAGGCCCGGCGCCTGCAGGACCTGCACCGTGGCGTGCTGGAAGAGGTCCGCAGCGAGCGCAGCTGAGGCCGGGGCAGATCGCCGCTATCGCCGCCAGGCCTGCAAGGGCGGGCGGAGAATGCCAGAATGCCGCTCCCATCCCCTGGCGGCTCCTGCATGAAAATCCTCAGCCTGCGCCTGAAGAACCTCAACTCCCTCAAGGGCGAGTGGAAGATCGACTTCACCGGCGAGCCCTTCGCCGGCAATGGCCTGTTCGCCATCACCGGCCCCACCGGTGCCGGCAAGACCACGCTGCTGGACGCCATCTGCCTGGCGCTCTATCACCGCACCCCGCGCATGAGCAGCGTCTCGGCCACGGTCAACGAGCTGATGACCCGCCACACCGCCGACTGCCTGGCCGAGGTGGAGTTCGAGGTGAAGGGCGTGGGCTACCGCGCGTTCTGGAGCCAGCGCCGTGCCCGCGACAAGGTCGATGGCGGGCTGCAGGCGCCGAAGGTGGAGCTGGCGCGCATCGCCGATGGCGAGATCCTCACCGACAAGATCAATGACAAGCTGCGCCAGACCGAAAGCCTCACCGGGCTGGATTTCGAGCGCTTCACCAAGTCCATGCTGCTGGCCCAGGGCGGGTTCGCCGCCTTCCTCGAAGCCAGTGCCAACCAGCGCGCCGAGCTGCTGGAGGAGCTGACCGGCACCGAGGTCTACGGGCTGGTCTCCGAGCGCGTCTACCAGCGCACCAGGGAAGCCGAAGCGGCCCTGGGCCAGCTGCGCGCGCGGGCCGAGGGGGTGGAGCTGCTGGGCGAGGAGCAACGCCTGCAGCTGCAGGAGGAACTCGCCGAGCTCACCGCTCGTGAAGCGATACTGCTCGGCCAGCAGGACAGCCTGCAGCGCCAGCGCCAGTGGCGTGAAGCCCTGGCCGGCGCCGAGGCGCGCCAGCTCGCCGCCGCGCAGCAGGGCCAGGACGCCCGGCAGGCGCTGGAGCAGGCCGGCCCGCAGCTGCAGCGCCTGGCCGAGAGCGAACCGGCCGAGCGCCTGCGCCCGCAGCACCGCGATTGGCAACGGGCCGGGCAGGCGGTCATGGAGGCCACCACGGCCCTGGCCCAGATGCGCGAACACAAGGCCCAGGCCGCGCGCGAGGTGGCCGACGGCCTGTGGCAGGCGCGTGGCTACAGCCAGCAGCGGGCGACGGCCCTTGCCGAACGGCGCGATGCCTTGGCCGATCAGCGCCGGCAGGTGGAGGTGCAACTGGCGGCCACTCCGCAACACGGCCTGCTGGGCGAGCGCCTGGGCGCCTGGCGCGAGCAGCTCGGCGCGCGCCGCAACCTGGCGCAGGCCATCGCCCAGTCGCAGGCCCGCCAGCAGCAGGCACGACAGGACGCGGAGCACCTGGCGCAACGCATCGCCAGCCTGCAAGCCGCGCTGGGCGAAAGCGAGCAACGCCTGGAGCGCGCCCGCGAAGGCGAAGCGCAACGCCAGGCCGCCCTCGATGCGCTGCTGGCCGGCCAATCCGAAGCCGCCCTGCGTGAGCGCTGGCAGCGCCTCAGCGACCAGGGCCACCAGTTGGCCCGCTTGCAGCAACTGGCAGACACCCGCACGCGCCTGGAGCGGCAACTGGCCGAGGCACGGGGCAGCATCGAAACCGACAGCCGCGCGCAGGCGGAGAAGGTGGCGGCGCGGGATGCCCTGCGCCTGCAGTTCACCGACCTCAAGCAACAGATCCAGGACAAGGAAAAGCTGCTGGAGCAGGAGCAGCGCATCCTCAAGCTGGAAGCCCACCGCGCCGCCCTGCAGCCGGGGGAGGCCTGCCCGCTGTGTGGCTCCCACGAACACCCGGCGATCGATGCCTACCGAGCGCTGGATGTCTCCGACACCCAGGCTGCGTTGCAGGCCAAGCGTGCCGAGCAGGACCTGGTGCGCGAGCGCGGCGAAGCCCTGCGTGACGAACTGGCCGCGCTGGAGGCGCAACTGCGCCAGCGGCAGCAGGAGGCGCAACGCCTGCAGGACGAATTGCACCAGGTGCAGGCGCAGTGGCAGCAGCACTGCGCGGCATTGGGCCGGCCCCTGGTCGATGGCCCGGCGGTGGCAGAGGCCCAGGCGCAGCAACAGGCGGAGCTCGCCGCCCTGCAACGCAGCCTGGGTGAGCTGGATGGCCTCAAGCAGGCCCTCGAAGGCGCCCGTGTCCAGCGCGAGCAGGCGCAGCGCCTGCAACTGGAAGCCGCCCAGGGGCATGCCCTGGCCTTGCAGGAACAGGACACCTTGCGCCGCCGCGAAGCGGAGAACGCGGAGCAACTGGGCCAGCTCCAGGCGCAGCAGGTGCGCCAGGAGTCGGAGTTGGGCGCGGCCCTGGGCGAGCTCGGCTACGCCTTGCCGGAGGACAACGAGCGCTGGCTGGACGAGCGCGACGCCGAGTGGCGCACCTGGCGTGACGCCCAGGCCCTGCAGCAGCGCCTGGAGCGCGACGAGCACCTGCTGCTGGCCGAGCTGCAAACCGCCGAAGGCGCCGCCACGCGCTGGCAGCAGCGCTGGGGCGAGCTGGCGCAGCCCGATGGCGAAGCCCTGGCCGCTGTGGATAACCCCGCCACTGCCCTGGAGCAGGCCGAGCAGCGGCTGGCGCAGGCCCAGGAGCGCAGCCAGGCGCTGGGTGGGCGCGAGCACACCCTGGTCGAGCAACTGGAGGCCGCACACGCCTCGCTCGACGCCCAGCGTGGTGCCTGGGAGCAGGCGTTGGCGCAGAGCCCCTTCGCCGACGAGGCGCAGTACCTGGCCGCGCTGCTGGACGAGGACGCGCGCAGCCAGCTACTGGCCCTCAAGGCGCGCCTGGAAAAGGCCTGGACCGAAGCCCAGGCCCTGGAAGCCTCGGCCCGGCAGAGCCTGGCGCAATTGCAGGCGGCGCCACGCACCGAGCTGGCCCTGGCCGAGCTGGACGAACGCCTGCAAGCGCTGCAACTGCAGTTGCGCGAACTGGCCCAGCGCCAGGGCGAGGTGCGCGGGCAACTGAGCGGCGACGAGCAGCGCCGGCAGAACCAGCAGGCGCTGTTCGCCGAGATCGCCGCCCAGGAAGGCGCCTGCGACCTCTGGCAACGGCTCAATGGCCTGATCGGCTCGGCCGACGGCGCCAAGTACCGCCGCTTCGCCCAGGGGCTGACCCTGGATCACCTGATCCACCTGGCCAACCAGCAGCTGGAGCGCCTGCACGGCCGCTACCAGCTGCGCCGACGTGCCCAGGGCGAGCTGGAGCTGGAGGTGGTGGACACCTGGCAGGCCGATGTCGCCCGGGACTGCCGCACCCTGTCCGGCGGCGAGAGCTTCCTGGTGAGCCTGGCCCTGGCCCTGGCGCTCTCCGACCTGGTCAGCCACAAGACCAGCATCGATTCGCTGTTCCTCGACGAGGGCTTCGGCACCCTCGATGGCGAAACCCTGGAAGTGGCCCTCGACGCCCTGGATGCGCTCAATGCCAGCGGCAAGATGATCGGCGTGATCAGCCACGTCGAAGCGCTCAAGGAGCGCATCCCGGTGCAGCTCAAGGTGCACAAGGGCGTGGGCATGGGTTACAGCCGCCTGGAGGCACGCTTCGCCGTGTAGCCCGGGGATGTGTGAGGGGGATTTCCCGGGCTGAAGCCCGGGCTACGTGGGTGCATTGTTCAGGTGTGGCCCTGGTCGAGGAACAGGTGCTCGGCGAGGAAGTCGACGAACACCCGCAGCTTGGCGGGCATCTGCTTGTAGCAGGGCCAGAGGGCGCGGAAGTGGCCGGCGTGCTGGTTGCGGTCTTCGAGCACCGTCTGCAACTGGCCGCTGGCCAGGGCGTCGCGTATGGCGAAGTCGGGCAGGCAGGTGATGCCCATGCCTTCGCTGGCAACGCGGATCAGGGTGTCGGCGTGGTTGCACACCAGGGTGGTGGGCAACTGCGGTTCGCTTTCGCCGGGTGAGAGCAGCAGGGGCCATTTCTGCAGCTTGCCGGTGCTGGGGAACTTGTAGTGCAGGCAGGCGTGTTGCTCCAGGTCGGCCGGCACCCGCGGCGTGCCACGGGTGGCGAAGTACTCGGGCGAGCCCACCAGCTGCAGGTGGAAGGCACCGAGCTGGCGGGCACGCAGGCGCGAGTCCTCGGGGATGCCGCTGCGCACCACCACGTCGAAGCCTTCCTCGATCACGTCCACCAGGCGGTCGCTGAAATCCAGGTCCAGCTCGATGCCGGGGTAGCGGCGCATGAACGCCGGCAGCACCACCGGGAACAGGCCCAGCACCAGAGGCAGGCTGACCCGCAGGCGGCCGCTGGGCTCCTGGGTGTTCTGCGACAGCTCGTGCTCGGCCGCCTCCAGCTCACCGAGGATGCGCCGGCAGCGTTCGAGGAACAGCGTGCCTTCCACCGTGAGGTTGATGCTGCGGGTGTTGCGGTGGAACAGGCGCACGCCCAGGTGCTGTTCCAGGCGGGCGATGCCCTTGCCCACCGCCGAGGCGGAGATGCCCAGCACGCGACCGGCGGCGACGAAGCTCTGGCTTTCGGTGACCTGGACGAAGAGGGCGAGGCGGTTGAGGCTTTCCATGGCGCTTCCGATTGCGGACTCAGGCTTCCGTTAAGTGCGGAATACTAGCCTGTTTTTCCGCAATTACCGCCGCCATAACCTGCTCCGACTTTCCTTGCGGAGCCTTCGACATGACCGATTCATCCCTTCCCGCCGGCGCTCGCCGTTGGCTGCTGCTGGCCGCCTGCCTGACGGCGGTGCTGATCCCGCTGTGCTTCACCGGCCCGGCGGTGGTGCTGCCGGCCATCAGCCAGGCCCTGGGCGGCTCGGCGGTGGAGCTCGGCTGGATCACCAACGGCTACATCCTCGCCTACGGCAGCGCGATGATGGCCGCCGGCAGCCTGGCCGACATCCACGGGCGCAAGCGCGTGTGGCTGGTGGGCCTGGCGCTGTTCGCGGCGGTGACCCCGGTGATTCCCTTCGCACCCACGGTGCTGTGGTTCGACCTGTTGCGGGTGCTCCAGGGGCTGGGGGGTTCCGCCGCCTTCGCCGGGGCCATGGCGGCGCTGGCCCAGGAGTTCCATGGCCCGATCCGCACCCGGGTGTTCAGCGTGCTGGGCACCACCTTCGGCCTGGGGCTGGCGTTCGGCCCGTTGCTGGCCGGCCTGCTGAGCGATTGCCTGGGCTGGCGCATGGTGTTCTTGCTGCCGGCGCTGTTCGGCATCGCCGGCGCGCTGCTGGTGGCCGTTTGTGCCCGTGAGAGCCGCGACCCCAATGCCCAGGGGCTGGATTGGCCGGGGGCGATCAGCTTTACCGCGATGCTCACACTGTTCACCTGCGGCACGCTGCTGGCGCCGGAGCACGGCTGGTCGCACCCGCTGGTGCAGGGCTCGCTGTGGGGCAGCCTGGCGTTGCTGGTGGCCTTCGTGCTGATCGAACGGCGCAGCCCACGGCCGATGCTGGAGCTGGGCCTGTTCCGTCGTGCGCAGTTCGCCGGTGTGCAGTTGCTGGGGGCGTCGCCCGCCTTCGCCTTCGTGGTGCTGATCGTGCTGCTGCCGGGGCGTTTCATCGGTGTGGATGGCCTCAGCGCCGTGCAGACCGGGCAACTGATGATCGCCTTGTCGGCGCCGTTGCTGGTGGTGCCGATGCTGGCGGCGTGGCTGTCGCGCTGGTTCACCGCCGGTGTGCTGTCGGCCCTGGGCCTGGCGCTGAACGCGCTGGGGCTGTTGTGGATGAGCGAGGCGCTGGTGGCCGGGCCGCAGGCCCTGGTGCTGCCGATGCTGCTGGTGGGCGTGGGCATCGGCTTGCCCTGGGGCTTGATGGACGGGCTGGCGGTGAGCGTGGTGGAGAAGGAGCGGGCGGGCATGGCCACCGGCATCTTCAACACCGTGCGGGTGTCCGGCGACGGCGTGGCCATCGCCCTGGTCGGCGCGTTGCTGGCCGCACTGATGCTGGTGGCCCTGCCGGCTTCAGCGGTGGCGCCGTCGCAACTGGTCGCCGCCGCCAGCCATGCGGCCCTGGGCGACCTGGCCCAGGCTGCGGCGATGCTGGGGGTGGACCGGGCGGCGTTGCTGCCGGGCTATGACGCGGCGTTCCGCACGCTGCTGCAGGTGTTGGCCGCGGTGACCGGGTTGACGGCGGTGCTGGTGTTCGCGCTGCTGGGCAGGGTGCGCACCCATGAGCCGGAGGCGTTGGGAGAGGTGCCTTGTGAGGCGTAGCCGTGCGTAGGGTGGACCACGCTTCATCGGTCCACCGTCGGTGTGGCCGGTAACGCCTACAAGAGCATCGCGAATGAATTCGCTCCCACAGGGAAGGAGCGGATCAGGCGGGCCAGCGTTCCTTGCGCCAGGCGCGGCGCTGGTTCTTTTCCAGGTAGGTCCAGGCGACGAAGCGGCTTCGCTTCTGGCCCTGGGCCATGTGCACGACGCGGATGTCGGTGGCACCGAGGGCCTTGAGGCGCTCTTGCAGCGGCGTGACGTTGCCGACCTTGGACACCAGGGTGCTGAACCAGAACACCTGCTGGCCGAAGGCGGCGCTTTCGTCGGCCATGCGCGCGATGAAGGCGGCTTCACCGCCTTCGCAATGCAGCTCGTTGGACTGGCCGCCGAAGTTGAGCACCGGCAGCGTGCGGCTGGGGTCCTGCTTGCCGAGGTTCTTCCACTTGCGTGTGCTGCCGCTGCGGGCTTCGTCGAGGGAGGCGTGGAAGGGCGGGTTGCACAGGGTGAAGTCGAAGCGCTCGTCGGCCTGCACCAGGCCCTGGAAGATGTGCTGCGGGTGTTCCTGGCGGCGCAGTTCGATGGCGCCCTCGTACTGCGGGTTGGCGGCGAGGATGGCGGCGGCGGATTCCAGGGACTGCGGGTCGATGTCGGCACCGACGAAGCGCCAGCCGTAGTCGTGGTGGCCGATCAGCGGGTAGATGCAGTTGGCGCCGACGCCGATGTCCAGCCCGCGCAGGCCGGGACCCCTGGGGATCGCACCGTCATGGGCGGCGCCCAGCAGGTCGGCCAGGTGGTGCAGGTAGTCGGCGCGCCCGGGGATGGGCGGGCACAGGTAGCCGGCGGGGATGTCCCACTGGCGGATGCCGTAGAACTGCTGCAGCAGCGCGCGGTTGAAGACCTTGACCGCCTCGGGGTTGGCGAAGTCGATGCTCGGCTTGCCGTAGGGGTTGGTGATGACGAACGCACCCAGCTCGGGGCTGCCCGCGATCAGGGCGGGAAAATCGTAGCGGCCCTGGTGGCGGTTGCGCGGGTGCAGCGGCGCCTTGCCCCCGTCGGACGGCTTGGCCGGTGCGGTCTTGCTGGGCGGTTTGCTGGGCATGGCGAGGTCCGGGAACGAAGGGCAGGCGCGCATTATTCACAACCGGCCGGGTTTGGCCAGCCGCCGTCGGGCGGCCGGTCAGAAGGGCAGGAGCCAGGGCACCAGCAGCACGGTGACGGCCATCACCAGCAGGGTGAAGGGCACGCCGACCTTGACGAAGTCGCCGAAGCGGTACTGGCCGGGGCCGAGCACCAGGGTGTTGACCGGCGAGGAGATGGGGGTCATGAAGGCGGCCGAGGCGGCCAGGGCCACGGTCATGGCGAAGGGCTGCGGCGAGACGCCGAGCTGCTGGGCGGTGGCGATGGCCACCGGGGCCATGAGCACGGCGGTGGCGGTGTTGGAGATGAACAGGCCGATCACCGCGGTGAGCACGAACAGCGCGGCGATCACCAGGCGCGGCGTGGCATCGCCCAGCAGCGCCACCAGGCCCTGCACGGCGAGGTCGATGCCGCCGGTCTGCTGCAGGGCGTGGGCGAAGGGCAGCATGCCGACGATGAGGATCAGGGTGGGCCAGTGGATGGCGCGGTAGGCGCTGTCCAGGTCGATGCAGCGGAAGGCGCCCATCAGCAGGCAGCCCACCAGCGCGGCCATGACGTTGGGCACCAGGCCGCTGACCATCAGGATCACCATCACCGCCAGGCTGAGCAGGGCGTGGGGCGCCTTGTGCGCGGTGGGCGCCACTTCGTCCACTTCGGCGGGCAGGCTCAGCACCAGGAAGTCGCGGCCCTGGGCCTGCAGGCGGTGGATGTCCTTCCATTCGCCCGCCACCAGCAGGGTGTCGGAGCCCTTGAGCTTCTCGTCCACCAGTACGCCTTCGAGGGGACGGCCGTGGCGACGCAGGCCGACGACATTGAGGCGGTGGCGGCTGCGGAAGCCCAGCTCCTGGATGGTCTTGCCCGGCAGTTCCGACTCCGGCGGCAGGGCGACTTCGGCCAGGCCCAACTGGTGGGCGTGCAGGCTGTAGTAGGAGGCGTTGAGCGGCATGGGCTCCAGGCCCAGCGCGCGGTAGGCGCCGAGCAGGCCGATGGCCGGGCTGGCGAGGTCCACCAGCAGCACGTCGCCGGGCTCCAGCTGGGTGTTGCCGGTGGCCATCAGCAGCAGGGTGCGGAACTTGCGCTGGCGCTCGACGGCGATGACGTTGATGCCGTATTCGCGGCGCAGCTCCAGCTCGTTGAGGGCCTGGCGCGCGAGGGGCGAGTCGGCGCGCACCCGCAGGCGCCGTTCGCGCTCGCTGAGGTGGTAGGCGCCGGCCAGGTCGGCGAGGGTCAGGCGCGGCGCCGTGCTGGTGTCGTCACCGCCTGTGCGGCCGAGCCAGCGGCTGGCGGCGAGCATGTAGAGCACGCCCAGGACCAGCACGGCGAGGCCGATGGGTGTGGGGCCGAAGAAGCCGAAGCCGTCGAAGCCGGCGCGGCGCAGTTCGCTGTGCACCACCATGTTCGGCGGCGTGGCCACCAGGGTAAGCATGCCGCTGATCAGGCCGGCGAAGGCCAGCGGCATCATCAGCCGCGCCGGTGGGATCTTCAGCCGCGCGGCGACGCCGAGCACGACCGGGATGAAGATGGCGACCACACCGGTGGAGCTCATCACCGAGCCGAGCCCGGCGACGCTGAGCATGAGCAGCACCAGCAGGCGGGTCTCGCTGCTGCCGGCGCGGGCCACCAGAACGTCGCCCAGGCGGTAGGCGATGCCGGTGCGCACCAGGCCGTCGCCGATGATGAACAGCGCGGCGATCAACACGACGCTGGGGTCGCTGAAGCCGGCCAGGGCCTCTTCGGTGCTGAGCACGCCGCTCAGCGCCAGGGCGACCAGGGCCAGCAGGGCGACGGCGTCCATGCGCGGGCGGTTGCGCACGAAGAGGATGACGACCACCAGCAGCAGGCCGAGTACCCAGAGGAGTTGCGGGGTCATGGCGGGGCTCCTGGATGGGGGATGGCCGTTGCACCGTAGCCCTGACTTCAACCGGAGGGGGTTCCTGGGCTGAAGCCCGGGCTACGACCGTTTACGGCGGGATTCTGTCAGGGGTAGCCGAGGGTGGCCTTGATCTGCTGCAGGTTGGCGGCGATCCAGGTCTTGTCGATGGCGCCCCAGTCGCGGATTGCGTAGTGGCCGGCGTTGTTGCGGGCGCCTGCGTCCTGCTGGAACTGGCAGTCGATGTCCAGGTCGGCGAGGGCGGCGAGGGTGTCCTGGGCGGTGCGGCGGGGCATGCCGGTGGCGTCCATCAGGGCGGGGACGCTGGCGGCGGTGCCGCTGTCGATCAGCCAGGCGACGTAGAGACGGCGGTAGTAGCTGGTCTTGGTCTTGCTGGTTTCCATGGGGGCTCCGGGATCAGGGCGCGCGACGGCGCAGGACGCGGTGGCGGTTGGCGAAGAACAGGCGCAGGAACAGCCGGACCAGCGGGGTGCCGAACAGGGGGGCGACGGTGAGCTGGTCGATGACCCGGGTGCCGCTGGCGCTGTGTTCCAGGCGGCGTTCGTGGCGCCACAGGCGCATGCCGGTCATGGGGGATTCTTCGACGAAGCCGACGCCGGGGGTGAGTTCGCGCAGGGTCAGTCGCGAGGTGCCCAGCGGCAGCACGCCGAACAGCCAGAGGTGGCTGGTGAACAGGGGTTCGCCGGGCTGGACGGCGAGGTCTTCGAGGTTGCGGATGCCGGCGGGTACGGTCATGCGCAGCCAGGGGCGCATTTCCTCGCGCAGGCGGTCGACGTCGGTGATCCAGCTCCAGGCCTGGCCGGGGCTGACCGCGAGGGTGGATTCGAAGCGCAGTTCGATGGGCATGTCTTCCACGTCCCTATGAAAGAGCAAGGCCCGCCGGGTGGCGGGCCTCGTGGGCTTACAGGTTGGCGATCTTCTCGCGCTGCTCGGCCAGCTTGGCCAGGGCCTGTTCGGCTTCGGCCAGTTTGGCGCGCTCCTTGTCGAGCACTTCGGCCGGGGCCTTGGCGACGAAGCCTTCGTTGGCGAGCTTGCCACCGACGCGCTTCACCTCGCCGTCCAGGCGCTGGATTTCCTTGTCCAGGCGAGCCAGTTCGGCCTCCTTGTCGATCAGGCCGGCCATGGGCACCAGCACCTGCATGTCACCCACCAGGGCGGTGGCGGACATGGGCGCTTCTTCGCCGGCTGCCAGCACGCGGACCGACTCGAACTTGGCCAGCTTGTTCAGCAGCGGGCCATTGTCGGCGAGGCGGCGCAGGTCTTCGGCGCCGGCGTTGGCCAGGACCACGTCGATGCGCTTGGCCATGGAGATCTTCATCTCGCCACGGATCTGGCGCACGCCGAGCATCAGGGTCTTGACCCACTCGATGTCGCCTTCGGCGGCGGCGTCGATGCGGGTCTCGTTGGCCACCGGCCAGGGCTGCAGCATCAGGGTGTCGCCGCTGACGCCGGCCTGGCCCTTGATGCGCTGCCAGATCTCTTCGGTGATGAAGGGCATGAACGGGTGGGCCAGGCGCAGGATGACCTCCAGCACGCGCACCAGGGTGCGGCGGGTGCCACGCTGGCGCTCGATCGGGGCGTTCTCGTCCCACAGCACCGGCTTGACCAGCTCGAGGTACCAGGAGCAGTACTCGTCCCAGACAAACTCGTAGAGGGCCTGGGTGGCCAGGTCGAAGCGGAAGGCGTCGAGGTGGCGGGTGACTTCGGCTTCGGTGCGCTGCAGCTGGGAGATGATCCAGCGGTCTACCGAGGACAGCTCGACGGCTTCACCGTTGACGCCGGTGTCCTGGCCATCGGTGTTCTCGGTGACGAAGTTGGCGGCGTTCCACAGCTTGTTGCAGAAGTTGCGGTAGCCCTCGACGCGGCCCATGTCGAACTTGATGTCGCGGCCGGTGGAGGCCAGCGAGCAGAAGGTGAAGCGCAGGGCGTCGGTGCCGAAGCTGTTGATGCCTTCGGGGAACTCGGCGCGGGTCTGCTTGGCGATCTTCTCGGCCAGCTTGGGCTGCATCATGCCGCTGGTGCGTTTCTCCAGCAGGGCGTCGAGGGTGATGCCGTCGACGATGTCCAGCGGGTCGAGGACGTTGCCCTTGGACTTGGACATCTTCTGGCCCTGGCCGTCGCGTACCAGGCCGTGGACGTACACGGTCTTGAACGGGATCTGCCCGGTCAGGTGGGTGGACAGCATGATCATCCGGGCGACCCAGAAGAAGATGATGTCGAAGCCGGTGACCAGCACGTCGGTGGGGTGGAAGGTCTTGAGGAAGTCGGTCTGTTCCGGCCAGCCGAGGGTGGAGAAGGTCCACAGGCCCGAGCTGAACCAGGTGTCGAGGACGTCATCGTCCTGACGCAGGGCGGTATCGCCCAGGTCGTGCTTGGCGCGTACCTCGGCCTCGTCGCGGCCGACGTAGACGTTGCCGGCTTCGTCGTACCAGGCGGGGATGCGATGGCCCCACCAGAGCTGGCGGCTGATGCACCAGTCCTGGATGTCGCGCATCCAGGAGAAGTACATGTTCTCGTACTGCTTGGGCACGAACTGGATCTCGCCGCTCTCGACCACGGCGATGGCCTTCTCGGCCAGCGGCTTGGTGGAGACGTACCACTGGTCGGTCAGCCAGGGTTCGATGACGGTGCCGGAACGGTCGCCCTTGGGCACCTTGAGGGCGTGGTCGTCGATCTTCTCCAGCAGGCCGAGGGCTTCGATGTCGGCGACGATGCGCTTGCGCGCCTCGAAGCGGTCGAGGCCGGCGTAGGCCGCGGGCAGGCTGCCGTCGAAGGCGTCGTTGACGCTGCCGTCGAGGTGGAACACCTGGGCGGTGGCGAGCACGGCGGCGTTCTTGTCGAAGATGTTGATCAGCGGCAGGTCGTGGCGCTTGCCGACTTCGTAGTCGTTGAAGTCGTGGGCCGGGGTGATCTTCACGCAGCCGGTGCCGAACTCGGGGTCGCAGTAGTCGTCGGCGACGATGGGGATGCGGCGGCCGACCAGGGGCAGGACGACGAACTGGCCGATCAGGGCCTTGTAGCGCTCGTCTTCCGGGTGCACGGCGACGGCGCTGTCGCCCAGAAGGGTTTCCGGGCGGGTGGTGGCGACCACCAGGTGGTCCTTGCCGTCGGCGGTCTTCAGGCCGTCGGCCAGTGGGTAGCGCAGGTTCCACAGGTGGCCCTTCTCGTCGTGGCTTTCCACTTCGAGGTCGGAGATGGCGGTGTGGAACTTGGTGTCCCAGTTGACCAGGCGCTTGCCGCGGTAGATCAGGCCGTCGTCGTGCAGGCGCACGAAGGCTTCCTTGACCGCTTCGGAGAGGCCGTCGTCCATGGTGAAGCGCTCGCGCGACCAGTCGACGGAAGAGCCGAGGCGACGGATCTGGCGGGTGATGGTGCCGCCGGATTGTTCCTTCCACTCCCAGACCTTCTCGAGGAACTTCTCGCGGCCGAGGTCGTGGCGGTCGACGCCCTGGGCGGCCAGCTGGCGCTCCACCACCATCTGGGTGGCGATGCCGGCGTGGTCGGTGCCCGGCTGCCACAGGGTGTTGCGACCCTGCATGCGGCGGAAGCGGATCAGCGCGTCCATGATGGCGTTGTTGAAGCCATGACCCATGTGCAGGCTGCCGGTGACGTTCGGCGGCGGGATCATGATGGTGTAGGGCTCGCCGGAACCTTGCGGGGCGAAGTAGTTGTTCTTCTCCCAGGTCTGGTACCAGGAGGTTTCGATAGCGTGGGGCTGGTAGGTCTTGTCCATGGTGCGGCGGGACCGTGTCGGCACCTGATCGGAATGCCGCCGAGTATAGCGGCTGCGGCTACAAGCCCCAAGCGCGGGCATCGGGGCGTGGGCGAGGGGGCGTGCGACTCAGCCGCGGCGGGGCGGCTGAGTCG
>NZ_QKRU01000068.1:0-36423 GCF_003234055.1 Pseudomonas sp. 57B-090624 | reverse complement strand
TGGTGCGCTGGATTCGGTCCCATTGGCCAGCCGCTTGGGCGGTCCGCAGGTTCACGTCATAGATGACCTGCAGGCGTCGCGGGCTGCCGAGCTGGACGTCGCGATCTTCACCGGTCAACGGATCTCGTAACGTCGCACGACCCCACCAGCCCAATCGCTCCAGGAGCGGTTGCAGGTTGCCGCGAAACTCGCCGAATGCCTGGCCTTCCTGGACCGCTTCGTCCACGGCCGCACGGATGGCCTCCAGGATGTCCAGGCGCATCGCCTTGGCTACCGTCCAGGCGATGGCGTGCTCTTCCCGCCACACGTCCCTATGGTCGAAGCCAACCCGGTAGCCCTTCGCTCGCAGGTAGTCCAGGGCTTCCTGGGGCACCGGCCCCGGGGTCTCGACGGTGGTAGTCACTGACGGTCACCCATGGCCCGCCCCTTGAACGCCGCCAGGGCCAGCGCTTCGACTAGCTGGGTGTCGTCCATCTCGTCCAGGAGTTCGGCCAGGCCGGCGCGGAACTCTCCAAACGATGTCGAGCGCTGGGCCAACTGCTGCAGCGGATCAAGCACCGGGCGCACCAACGGCTGCCACTCGCCCAGCTCATCCCTGACCAGGTCGTCGATGGCGTCGCGCGGTTCCTCGGCATTCAGGGCAACTCGCTGGCTGCCACAGGCGCCACAGGCACAGGGCTGCTGGTTCATTGCCGGCAGTTGCGTGACTGCTCCGGCCGGGCGCAGGGTCGGAGCACCTTTCTCTGGCGCTGCCAGACCAAACCGATCCAGGATCGCCGAGGACTCCACCTGCAACCCGCGATCAATGAACGGCGTCAGTGCATCGGCCAGCACCTTGAGGTCTTCTGGCTCGGTCACCTGTAGGGCAGCAGTTGGGTAAGCCTTCTGAGGCCCGTAGTTCAGGTCGACGAACACGCGCACCAGGTCGCGGTTAATCGTGGCGGCCACTTGCTTGGCGTCGGCCTTCAGGATGTCGCGGCGCACTTCGTTGTGCACGTTGGCCTGGCTCTGGCTCGACCCGTTGTCGGTAGTCATCGTCTGGCCTAAGACCGCCTTGGACACCTGGCGGTCCAGCCACTCGGCCAGGCGTTCGAACAGCTCGGCACCACCGGCCGCGTTGGCGATTTCCTGGAACTCCACCCGCATGCTGTCCGGCATGATGGCGGCGGCGTCGCTGGCCAACTGGGTGACGGCCCGGCGCAGCACGGCGATGTCGTCGGGCTTCGCTCCAGGACCATAACGGCCAATCCGCAACGGCATGCCGAACAGCTCGCCGTAGCGCATCCAGTCCTTCAGCGAGAACGACTTGCACATGACCGCGACAGCGACCAGGCGGGCGACGCCGCCCCGGATCGGCAAGCCGGACTTGAGGCGCGGCGTGTGGATGATCAGTCGGCCTTTGGGCAGTTCCTGACCCTGGCCGGTGTTGTCCAGGAGCTGCAGCCGCTTGCCCGTCACCCGGTCGAACTGGAACCACCGGGGGTCACGGTGTTCGTAGCCACTCGGCCAGAGCTGGCCATCCCGGTATTGCCAGATCGGCTCAACGACCGAATAGCCTTTGCCGATGGCGTCGAGCAGGTCATCGAGCATGTCGCCAAACTCCGGCGCCTCCACCAGTCGCCGAACCGCCTCGGCGATCTCTTCGTCTCGCGGATCGGTGCTGGCCGCCTCGACGGCAATTGGCAGCCCTGCCACCGCACGTTTGCGGGTGCCTAACACGGACGCGTAGTGCGGGTCTTTCTCCTCCATCTCCTCGGCCAGCGTGAGGTAATCGCGGGCGTCCCCTGTGGCGGCCGCCTGCAGGATGGAGCGCAGGCGGCTGGGGTCCAGAGCGGTGGCAATGGTATCGGTGTTGTACGCCATACCGATGGCGCTGGCGTGGATGACTTCCTGGAGCAGATCGGCGCGACGCATCGGGCGGCCGTGCTGGTCCAGGATCGTGGATTCGTTCATCAGAGCATTCCTCTAACGCCCCAGCCATTAGCCGGTTCGTCGTCGTAGTCGAAGTGGTCAGCGTTGCTGCTACCAACCTTCTCGTATTCGTAGGCGCGCACATCCATTCGCCCAGCAGAGCGAGCCAGCACAACGGCAATGCCGGCATCGCCGTGGCGTTTGCCCTGGCTGTCGGTGGTTCGGGTTTCGGGTATGCGAGCAACGCCGCCGATGACGCGGAACGCGCGCAGGTCGCCGATGACGTCCCGGTCGGCCGGGATGTCGTACAGGCTGCCGTCCTCCAGGTCGGCCTTGAGGCCCGGCATGTTGTCGCGATACCAGCCCTCGGTAAGCATCACCTGGGCGATTCGCTCGTGGCCGTAGCGCACAGCTGCCGACTCGGCCAACTGCTGGCCGTTGCCCCTGGCGTCGTGGGCACCGGCCATGAAGCCCGGCAGCCCATCGACGATGAAGAACAAAATCTGTTCTTGCTGGGCAAAGGGCACGCCGCGAAGCTCGACCATGAACGCCACCCGCTTGCGCGTGTCCTGGTCCTGCACTAGGACGCAAATAACGGACAGGTCGCCGCTGCGGGCGAAGTCCATTCCGTAATACGTCCAGGCTCCCGGCGGGAGCTGTGCCAAAAGCGGCGCAATCTCTCGCTCACACCAGGCCAGGCTATCCATAAGCCGTATGCGCTCTTCGGTCTTCACATACTCCGGGGCATAGGCCAGGCGGAGCACGGGCACACCCGACCGGCTGCGTTGCTCCAGGACTGCAAGACTGAGGTAGGTTCCGCCACCCTGGGATGGCACGCAGTCCAGTTCCTCCTTGGCTGCGTCGCCGTAGAAGGCATAAACGTCGGCCATCCACTCCGCTTCGTTCGCTGCCTCGTAGGGAATGCCCTTGCGCAAGCAAACCCGCTTGTACAGGCCGTCCGCCACCGCTTCCTTGAAGGTGCAGCGGAACAGCTCGCCCTTGCGCTTGCCGGATCGAATTTCGTCTATCAGCTCGTTGAAAGGGTTGTCGGTGCCGTTGTGCGTGCTGATGACGTGAACCTCGCCGCCCCAGATCAGCAGGGCCAGCGCTGCCTTGAGCAGTTCGGCTAGGTCAGGGTGGAAAGCGGCCTCATCGATGACCACCGTTCCCTGGCGGCCGCGCAGGTTGGAAGGCCGGCTGGTCAGGGCGACGATGCGATAGCCGGAAGGGAAGCTGATTGAGTAGGTCTTGATATGGCGGTCCGGGTCGTCGTCTTCCCAGATGCCTACCTCGATTTCCCCGGCCGCGTAGTTGAAGGCTCGCGCCCACATGGCGCACGCCTGGATGTACTCAATCGTCATGTCCTGGTTGTAACCCAGGTAGTAGACGTTCATCCCGCCTGCAGCCGTCGAGCTGGCCGCGACCAGGACGTTATCCGCTGCCTCGGCCCAGGTCAGGCCGATCCGACGCGACTTCTCGCCCACCTTGAGCGGGGCACGAATTGCGGTCCAGCTCCGCTGGTAGCCCAGCAGCACGGCCGGAACGTCGACGACTGTGCCAACGGATATGACGTCGGCCAGTGGAGAGCGCACAGGCTCCTGGACGGGTTGCGGCTTGAGCTTCACGCGGCCACCCCCAGGATTTGCCGGCGAATCTCGTTCACCGTGTCGGCATCGAGGCCGCCTTTGCGGACGATCTTCTCAACGGTCTGCGCGGCGATCTCGGCCCGCGCCTTGACCTCTGCCTGCCACTTCTTCTGGACCACAGATGCACGCCCCAGCTCGGCCACGGCCTTAGCCACCTTGGGCAGGTCGACCTTGCCATCTGCGGCCATCAGCATATTGAAAAGCTGTTCCTGGACCAGGCGCATCAGCGCTTCGTTGACGGCCCCCTCTTCATCCGGGGCAGCGGTAACGACCGCCTTAGCCTGCTCGCTGGCCATGCGCAGACGGGACAGACGATCTTCGAACGTCTGCCCGTAGGCGTGCAGCGCGCTTTTGCCGATGCTGTAGCCACGGTCGGCCAGCTCGGCCGACAGGGCTTCGTATCCGCTGAAGTTGCTTTCCACTAGCACCTGGTCGAGCCAGGATTTCACCTCGGCCGGCAGGGCGGCCACCTTGCTGCGCGGCGGCATGGCATCAGCCTCGGGGCGGGCG
The DNA here is from genome assembly GCF_003234055.1 of Pseudomonas sp. 57B-090624. Taxonomy (NCBI): domain Bacteria; kingdom Pseudomonadati; phylum Pseudomonadota; class Gammaproteobacteria; order Pseudomonadales; family Pseudomonadaceae; genus Pseudomonas; species Pseudomonas sp. 57B-090624. Next base: position 32,356 of record NZ_QKRU01000068.1, on the reverse strand, counting down.
GGCGATACCAACCCGGCATTCGGTGGAATACTCGACCAGGTCAACGCCGAAGTGGGTCAGGCCGCAAATCCAGACACCGTCCGGGCGTTTGTCCAGGGTGGCGAGGCGACGGTCCGCCAGGTAGTCCAGCTCGCGGCGCACCTCCAGCTGAGTGGCGTCGGTGTAAATGCCCTGAATGGTGGTCAGCACCAGGGCTTCGTGGGGGTCTACCGGGCGCGCGTGGTTGAGGGCGACGAGGATGTACCAGCGCATGGACTCCCGGCGGGTTTTTTCTATATCAATCATTGCTTGCTCCTTTGAGCTGGACGACTTCGAGCTTGTCCCGCAGCCCGTCCAATTTGGCTTCTATAACGGTTTGGTTTCGCACGTAGTCCTGTCGGTGGACGTACAACAAAGGGAGTTCTGCCTTGAAATGCAGAAGCTCGCGTTCAACCTGTGCGATCCGACCTAGTTCCTTGTCCATGCCGGCGAAGCGCTCGCCGAGCCGCTTTTCCATCTGGCCAAGCAGTTGCTTCACCAGGAACAGAAAGACGGTGCAGGCGACCCCTACCAGCGAGATGGCCCAGGTCACAGCCTGGGTGAAGTCCATTTGCATCAGTGGCCCTCCAGGACGTCGATTAGGGCGTCGAGCTGTGCGGCTGTGGCGCGGCACTGCTCGGCGTAGCGGATGTGATGGCGCAGCAGATCGAGGCGGCCGATGCCGGCGTCGAGCTGGTCAGCGGCTCCGGCGCCGGCGGACGCCGCAGCAGTTCCGCCGGAATGGGCGGCGCTGGTGGCGGGCACTGCGGCACCGGTTGCTTCGTCCCACACGCGGACAAAGCCACGAGTGAAACGGCAGTCAGGCAGAGGCACAGGCGGCGCATCGAGCGCCGCCCGGTAGAGGTCGTTAACACGGGCTATCTCTCCGGTGAGTCGGTCGGTGTCTTGGCGGTACTGGCGTTGCTGGTCGGCGAGCCTGGCGGCAGCCTGGTCGGCGCGCTGGGTCTGCTCGCGTAGTGCGTTCGCGGCGGCTTTGGCATCGGCTGCCACCTGCAGGGCGCGGGCGGCTTCAGCGTTGGCGTGCTCTGTGCGGAGTTGTTCCAGGACGGCCTGGCCCTTCGCCTCGGCCAGCGCATAGCCGATGTCGTGGGCGTCATGTAGCGCAGTGAGGAAGGCCCATAGGGCGAGCATCAGCAGGCCCGCCACAAAGGGAACCTTGAACCATGCGGAGCTGAATGCGCTGTTCATAGCCCGCCCTCGCACAGCTGGCGTTCAGCCGCCCGGCGCTTGACCAGGCCGCCCAGCTGGCGGCCCGCCGCGCTGGTCCAGTTGCTGAGCTGGGCGCAGGCCTCGGCCACCCGGCCGGCCTGCAGGTGCAGCAGCATCGTGGAATGGCGGCCGTTCTTGAGCCACACGAAACCGTCCTTGACGCCAGGGGCGCCGGGGCCGGTGTTGTAGATGAATGACAGGAAGGCGGCCAAGGTCTTTGCTGACAGCCTGTTGACGACTTCCTCGGGCACCCAGCGGGCGAAGATGGCGGCGGCTTCCTCCAGGCCTTGGCGGGTGTAGGCGTCGCACTGGGCGTCGCTGGCCTTGTCGCCCAGTCGGACGCCACGGGTCCAGCCGTCGCAGATAGTGGGTTTGCCGATGGGGTCCAGGTAGGCCAGTAGGCTGCGGCCTTCGAAATAGCCCACCACGGGGGTGGCGATAGTGATTGCGGCCGCGAGCAGGCGCGCCTTAATTCCCATGGGAGTCTCCTACCAGGGCGCGCAGAGCGGCCAGGTGGCGGTTGCCAACCTCGGGCTCTGAGCGGGGGTGATTGGTGATGTTGGTGTTTCGATCAGATGGCCGGGAGGCGCGCGGCGGCCGCTCTTTGGCGGCGGCGTGCCGTTCCTCACGGTGACGGCGGTAGGCCTGCATGCGCGCCCAGGCGTCTTTAACGTGCGTCTCTGCCTGCTCGCGCCATTCGGGCGGGCAGCGCTCCAGGAGCTGGATACGCTGCTCCCGCGACGGCTCCGCCAGGATGGCGGCCGCATAGTCGCGAGGGGAGCGAAGACGGGTGGGGGGAGTTGTTTTGATCATGCCGCTATGGTGGGCGGCAGCGTCCCGGCGGCATTAGCTGACCGGTGTCAGTAACTGCCCGTTCTAGTTGAATAGATCGGGCGTTACCGGGTGCTCGTCGTAGATGTCGAGCGGCGGGGTTTTCAGAATGCGCCAGACGTGGCGGTCGCTCATTTCGTAGGTGCGGGCCAGCTCGTTGACAACGGTATTGGTGCTGATGCCCTCGCGCACCGCCTGGTCGAACTGACGGTGTATCTCGGCGTCACGCAGCTGGCGCACGGCGCGGTCACATTTGGGGATGTAGATGGCCTCCCGCTCGTTGAGTAGGAACGTCAGCCGCTTGGCCGCGTCCTCGCCCACGATTTCTTCCAGGGCGGCCACTCGTGCCTGGCCCTGGCGGCCGACGCCCTGGGCGAAGTACCAGGACGTCCCGCCCAGGGCCTCAACCAGTTTCAGCGCCGATGACAGACCGACCACGTCGGCGATGCGCTGGACTGCAACAGGCAGCAGGTCGCGGGCGGCCTCGATCTTCATTTTTCCCCCTCGTGCCGCTTGGCGTCGTAGGTGAGAGCCACCACCAGGCGACGGAGCTGGTCGGGCTCGCACCACTCGACGCGGTCGACCTGGAACATGCGTTGTGCGATGGCGTCGGCATAGGCCCAGGGGCGGCCGGCCGAAGCGAGCTGAGCGCCGATCTTGAAGACCAGGGCCTTGCGCTCGGGTGGTGGCTCAGCGACCTGGCGGTCAGTAGGCATCTTGGCCTTGCCGGTGGGCTCAAAGCCCAGGCGCTCCAGCTCGGCCAGCACGCGGCCGACCTGGCGCGGGGTCAAGCCTTTGGACGACTCGGCCCCAACGGTGCGCTTCAGCATGGCGCGGTACGTGTCGTCATCCATTCCCAACTGGCGCCGGGCGATTTGGATTTTGGTAAGACCGGGGCTTTTCATTCCTTCGTCCTCGGGTTGGTTTGGCTGCTCATCAGTGCCAGGCCGCCACGCCTGACAGACCATCCCCAGCCAGGCCGGGGCGGTTTCGCTCAGTGGATGCGTTCGATGCTGGTGTTATTGGCCAGCAGGTGCTTTTTCAGGCTGTTGAAGCTGCTCCAGTCCGGGCGGAAGTAGACGTAACGCTTGGCTGCCATTTCGGCGGCCTTCCGCTTCCCAAAGACCTTGCGCCAGGATTCGACTTGCTTGGCGCTGTATGCAGCCCGACTAACCCTGCGCATGAAGCGCCGGGCTTCGTCGTGCTCTGCCTCGCCCTTGTCGTTGGCGAAGCACCATGCCCCCTTGAAAGCCCCGTCCACATAGACCGTCGTTGCCCATCTGCGGCCCTTCGTGTCGGCCTCCTGAGCGAGCGAAACCTCGTATTGATCGCACTTCAGTTTCATGTGCCCCCACGGGCTCGCCATCTGCGACTTCAGGTCGTCCCAGTCTTTCTGTTCCATTGCATTCCTCGGCTGCTCATCAGTACCAGGCCACCACGCCTGGCAGACCGTCCCGGCCAGGCCGGGGCGGTTTCGCTACTGCAGGGTGTTTGTGGGCTGCATCATCTTGGGGGCAGGCGTTGCACGGATTGCACGGTCCATCTCGACCATGTCGACCATCTGCTGAGCGAGTAACCCGGCCACGCTAGGGCGCTCAATCAGCGGCAGAGGGGCATTGCTTTTATCCAAGCTGACGGTGACACCAGAGACGCCGTCTTCAATCGTTAGGGTGTACTTGGCCATGTGCTCTGTTCCTTAGCGTTGGCGTTGGAATTTGATGTGGTATTGGCGGGCCAACTGGCGGACCCGCTTCTCGGTCATGCCCAGGCGGAAGGCGATGCGCTTCGGCGGGTGCCCAAGCGCTGCCTCAGCCAGAACCAGAGCTGCTAGTCGGTCGTCTCCGGTGAGGCGCTTCTCGGCGAACTCGACACAGATGGACTCGTCGACAGGTGGGACGGGCTCGGCCCGCTGCTCCGGTGTCAGCGGTACATGCGGATTGATCACGAACGTCTTCGGCTTCTCGGACATCTGGAAGCCGACCTGCTCGACAGTGCCGCCCGATGCGAGAAACGCCTCGGTCATCTTCGCCAGGCGCTCCGACTCGCGACGGTGGGCGTCGGTCATGTGCGCGCACGGCTCTTCGCGGGTGGTGTCATGGAAATTGCGGATGTTGGTTCGCATCACTCCACCTCGACCTGGCAGTGCCACAGCTCGACGTCTGTGCCGTCATGACTGAACAGCGTCGCGGTGATCGACTCGGCGCCTTCGTAAAGCTTGCGCGCAACGGCCCGAGCGGCAGCGCGAGAATCCTGAGTGCTGGTGGCGCGGTGCTTGGTGCCGGGGATCGTGGCGACGTAGAGGCCGCCGGATGCGCAGCGGACACGGACGGTCAGCTCTGCCATGTCACACCCCCAGCGGGCGGAAGCCCGATTGCAGCGGGCGCGTGCCCAGGTCCTGGATGTACTGCGCGATGGCGCTGAGGTTGGCGCGGCTGTCAGCTCCTTCGGATGCACCCGGCACGCGCCAGGCGACGGCATGGCCGGCTACCTGGGTACGTTCGGCGGTAGCGCTGATGACCTCACGGATAACCACCAGCTTGCCCACAGCCAGCGCAAACTGACCGGTGGCAACAGGCTCGGGAGTGAAGCGGATCAGCCCATCGATGCCGCAGACTGCATAGACCTTGCTCATCAGTGCACCTCCGCCGGGTTGATCTTGGCGATATCCAGGCTGATGGGGGCGTACTGGTCGGAGTCGCCTACACGCTCGTAAATGCGCAGGTAGGACTTGGTGCTGGCGACCTGGCACGCCTCACCAATGGCCGTCATGGCGCGCTTCCAGCGTTCATCCTCAATGGCCAGACGGCGCAGCGCGAGGACGCTAGCGGTACGAATCTCGCCACGGGTGTCGGTGCGGAATGCGTCGTTGATGAGCAGCGTTACCTCGGGGCGCGCGCCCTCGGTCCAGTCGGCCAAGCACTCGTCGATCAGCGCGCGGGCGGCCTGCAGGCGCTCGTCAAAGACGATGGTGTCCGCCCTGGCCCGTATGAGTTTGTAGCGGCCATCGAACGTCTGCAGGGTGACGTTGCCTTTCTTGCCGCCGAGCTGGACGTCGTACTGTTCTGCGCTCAGATCGACGAACGCGTCGATATCGCCAAAGGCTACGCCCTTGAACTCGGCCAGCTCCTGGTGCAGCTCATGGGCGCGGTCCACCAGGTGGCGCACCAGGCGGTCGCGCTCCTGGTCAATCGGCTTGATCATCTCGATAGGAACCAAGCGGCCTTGCGCATCGCGCCACAGGCCGGGTTGGATTTCGGGTGTTTGCATCTGTATTGCTCCTTAGTGAACGGTCTGTGGGGTGTCGCGGTAGCTGATGGGCTCGCGCCATTCCAGGGTTACGCCCTGGAAGACGACGGTGAAACGAGTGCTCCCGGCAGTGGGGAAACGGTGGAAGCCGGTCACCAGGCAGCGCTGTTGCAACAAGCGGCCGCCTTCCGGCTCGATGTCGATTTGGTGGGTGTCAGGGTGTAGCCCGCGCATCCGCACGCCGAGGCGCTGCAGCACGCGGGCGGCGGTGTTGAACTCGGCCAAGCGCGACGAGAGCGCGGGGGTCAGAACCTGCAGCGGGCGTTGCTCAGTGGCGGACATGACTCTTCTCCGAACAGTTGGGGTTGTGGTGGCAGTGCTGGCAGGCACGCCAGTGCTGCATGGCGTGCGGGTTGTGCGTGGGGGCCGGGCGCTCGCGGTACGTTTGGCACTGCTCGGCGGTGATGAGCGAGTCGACGGCAACGCACTGGATACGCCCCAGGGAGGCCATAACGCGGCGTTCAACGCCGGCAGTGCTGCCCGAGGGGTAACGGTTCTGCAGGGCCAAGGTGACGGCGACGCGGCTCATGCCGATCCGGGCGCCCGCCTGGGTGCGGTTGGAACGCTCCACCTCGCCGGCCAGCAGCGACACCCACAGCGGCGGGGCCTCGCCCCAGCCGCTCAGGTCGACTCGTGCGGCCTGGCTCATACGCTGGCCTCCTGAGCGAGAACGGCCTCGATGTCGTCGAGTTCATCCTCTGTCAACGTGGGGGACAGGCCGCGACCCGCGATCATCGCCAGCAGCTCGCGCATGCGCCGGTTCTCGGCACGCAAAGCCGCCAACCCGTCCTGGTCCTTCCTCCACACCACGCGGTCGACGTTCGGGTCATAGACCTGTTCGTAGGTGGTGCGCTGGTAGATGGGATGCAGTGGCCCGCTGTCGCGGCCAGGGATCAGGCGATAGCGCGCCGGGTTGCCTGGCTTGCCACCGTCACGAACGGCGTAGCCGGCCAGAGCCAGGCCCTGGAGATACACGCGGGCAGCTCCCTCGCTGATGCTCGCGCCGCCGGCCTGGGCCTGCTCGGCCGCCTCGGCCGCGCTCAGCTCGCCCAGGATGCGCAGCGCACGCCAGATGCACTCGACAGCCTCAGGCGGCTGGCGCTCGCCCTGCCGGTTTACGCGGGGCGCCTCGGCGCCCTCGTCCTGGATTAGCTCCCACGTTGCGTCGCGGCCTGAAGCGCTCACCTGCTGAACGATGCCGGCTTTGCTCATGGCGCGCAGGTACTCCCGCACCGCCTCATCATCCTGGCCGCTACGCCGAGCGACGTTGTAGGTGGACAGCGCTACGTTGCTACGAGCCAGAGTGCGGATGGACTCCCACATGCGCTGACGAGGCAGCAGGCCGCCGGCCATGCCCAGGTGGGCGGGCTTCTTACCAGTCCGCATTACGCGACCCTCCGGGCCGGCGCCTCGCCGGTGAACCAGGGGCGCTTGCCCCAGCTGGCCAGGTCCATGCTGTTGACGCCTGCGGCCTGTGCCTGGGTGTGCACTTGGTACAGGTTCACGACTACGCGACGCAGGCAGCCGCGCACCTGGCGATTGAGGTCGGCCAGCAAGTCATCTGCCAGGCTCAGGTTGGGGTAGGTGGACTCGGCCAACTCGCGCAGGTCTTCCAGTGCAGCGGGCTGGGCCGGCACCCACTCCAGGACGCGGTTGTGCAGTCGCTCCAGCTTCACCAGGGCCGATGGGACACGTTCCTCGCCGATCAGCACAATGGTGCCCTGGCTGGCGTTGTAGAGGTCGGTCAGGATGTTCGCAGCCGCTTTGTCCAGGAGGTACTGGACGTCATCGACGATCAGCGGCCGACCGCTGCGGCTGAGCTGCTCGGCTATCTGGTCGACCATCTCGGACAAGGTGCGAGCCGGGGTGATGGACATCTCGCGCAGGATCGCCAGCAGAAAGGCTTTCTTGGTCCAGGTGTCGCGACACTCGACGTAGTAGGCGCGGTGGCGGTTGGCGGCGAAGCTGGCAGCAATGGACTTGCCGTAGCCGCTCGGGCCGTGCATCACGACCAGGCCAGGCAGGCCAGCGGGGCGCTGCATTGCGCGGTTGAGGGCGCTAGTCAGCAGGCCGACGTTGGTAAGGGGGGCGATTCGGGTAGTCATCTTGGGTTACTCCTGGTCAAGCGCTAGCCGTCGAAGCAGCAGCGAAATCGAACATGTCTTGGGTGTCTTGGTATTCGGGGGTGTTGGGGTAGGTGCGGTGCCAGCGGCTGGCGTCGGCCTCCAGTTGCTCGCCAGAGGCGGCACGGGCCTCTAAGCGCTTCCACAGTCGGTAACGGGCCATTGAGTCGCTGGGCACCTGGAACGCATCAGCCGGTGCCACTGGTGCGGCCAGGCTGGCGGCGACGTGGCGCGCGTCTGCCAGTTGCTCGGCGGACAGCTCGGCGGGTTGCGCGGTCTTTGGCACCAGGTGCATTTCCACCTGTTGCCCGGTCAGGGTCTTCGCCTTCTGCACCAGGCGGTTGAGCTGGCCGCGCTCGCGGCGCTCTGCCGCACGCTCCAGGAGCGTGGCCGGCATGGCCGGGGTGGCGTTGCCATCGAGCAGGGCCTCGCCGATCAGCTCGCCGTTGACGGTGTGAACCCATACGCGGCTGGAGTCGCGGAAGTCGTAGGCGACGCGGACCTCTTCGCCGTGCAGGTCCACCAGCTCGGGCAGGAAGTAGATGCCTGAACTGAACTTCACTTCCCCGCGATGGGTGATGCGCGATACCTGCGGCCGGGTGAGGCTGGCAACGACTGATGCATCTGCGGTTAGGGCTTCCCAGCCCTCAGCCTCAGCGGAGCGCCAAGACTCCATGGGGCTCTGGTGCCGACGCTTGCCGGTCTGCATGTCGCGGATTTTTGGAAGGCCCCTGTGGGGTTCATGGTTGTAGCGGTCAAGGGCGTCCTGCAGATCGGCAAAGAAGCGGTCGAACGTGGGGACGTCGCGGATGGTGACGCCCTGGGCCAGTTGCTTGCGGGACAGTCGGTGTGCGCGGGTTGCCGCCTCGCCGTCCATGTCCGCGCCGATGTAGCTATCGAAGGTCTTCGCCAGCGTTACCAGGATGCTCTGGTGCGCCCGCTCGATGACGCCACGGGCCTGGCTGTTATAGGGCAGGCTGTGGGTGATGGTGCCGCCGAGGCGGTCGTTGACTTCGTAGACGGTGGCGTTATCGAAGCCCGACCCGTTGTCGACATAGAACACCTTGTACATGCCTACGCGGCTGACGCCGTCGCGCAGGGTGTCCAGCGTGGCGAGGGTCGACTCGGCGAGGTTGACCGAGAACCCGACAATCCGGCGGGTGGCCCAGTCGATGACCATGGTGATTTCCGGGCGGAAAATCTGGCCAGTCAGCGGGTTGATGACCTCGGCGTCGAAGGTGTGACCGTCCGCCACCCAAACATCGTTGGGCCACAGCGTGTCGGCGCTCCGGCGCTTGAACGCCTGCAGCGACTTCAGCTCGCGCGGCCCCATGCGGCCGGCCTCACGCGCCTCGGGGGACAGCTTGCCCAGCCAGCGGTGGACGGCGTGAATGCTAGGGCAACCGGGGTTCGCGGCTTTGAAGACCGCATAAGCGGCGGCGACCGTGGGTTTCTGCGGGGTCTGGTAGCAGGCCAGGAAGGCTGGCGCCCAGCTGGGCACGCTCATGTCCGGCTTGCGGCGTACCGGCGCGAGGGCCCGCTCGCCATTGGCGCGCCAGTCGCTCAACCAGCGCTTGAGGGTGCGCTCGCTGAGGGAGCGGTCGGCCGTCTTGCGGTCGTTGGCGCGCTCGGCCTGCTCCATCAGGTAGGGGGTCAGTGTGCCTTTCCGCGCGCCTTCTACCAGGATCGCGATGGCCTGGCCCTGGGTGGTGAACTCAGCCAAGCGCTGGACTTCGCGAATCAACGCCACGCGAGCGGTCATTACCTCGCGTTGGGCGTCGGTGAGGCGGGACACCTCCACGCCATCGCGCTGCGGCGCTACTAGGACGTGAGGCGCAGAAGGGGCGGCGGCCGGCGCCTGTTGGGAAACCATGCGGGCGAGCAGTGCGGCCTGGGTTTCCTGGGGCAGCACCGCGAAGCTGTATTCGACGGCTTTGGTCCCAATCCGGCGCTGCCCTTCCCAGCCGCAACGCTCCGCCATGACGCGGACATTGCGGTCCGTTCCTGGCATACCCGGCAGGCCAGCCAACTCTTGAGAGGTAAACCAGTTACTCATGGCTATGCCCTCTTACAGCGGAGGCCACAAGCAGGACGCGTGCACGCCGCTCCATCTCTTTGTCGGTGAAGGTGAAAGCTCCATGTTCATCGGCACCGCTCATGCCCACCCAGTCAGGGCATGACACTCGATTCAACGCCGGATCGTCGAAGCCAAGCGAGGGCAGGTGTTCTACGAACTGAGCGATGAACTCGCCGTCTGCGAAAGGCAGACGTACTGCGAGGCGAGTGCCAGGCTTAAGCTGTTCAAGGGTCATGCTTCACCCCCGATGCGACGCTTCAGCTCCCGCGCCTGGCGGCCCGCTTCGTCGCGGGTTCGCTCCAGGCGCCCCAACTCGGCCAGCAGAGCGTCACGGCCATAAGCAACGCGTCCGCCTCGTTGGGTTACCAACCAGTTGGTAAGCAGATGGCTAGCGCAGACCTCTTCCAGCAGCGCCGCCCTGTAGAACGGAAGATTGTGGTCAGTGCGGGCCGGGCTGGCCCAGGCGTCCAGCATTGCTTTGCTGACATCGTCACCGCTTAGGCGCGACATCCGGGCCGCTACCTCATAGCGGTCTATCCCAGCAACCTTGAGCATTTCGCCCACAAGCTCGCTCACTTGGACCGAGTAGTTGCCTTGGCCGGGAATGGCCAAAACCGGTTGTGGAATCTCGAATAAGTCGAAGGTGCGGTCGTCTTTTCCGTGACGCATGTTTATTTATCCGTCCGGGTTTTACGGTGCCCAAGGTCATAACCTGGGTTATGCTGGGTTATCTCTTGGGTGTTATTTGGCTGTGATTCCGACCGGTTAGGCCGGCGGCGGCGGGGGTTGCCGTTTGCGTCCCAGCGCTCTGGCCATAGCTGAACAGGCGACAGATCGAGAGCATCGGCAATGGCTCGCTCGATACGCGGGTAAGGCGAGGCCTTGGCGTTCTTAACGGCGGGGCCGGTAACGTCCAGGGACCGGGCGAGTTTCGCCAGAGACGTGCCTCGTGCACGGAGTTGGTACTTGATCCACTCCCACCTAAGAGAGGGGTCTTGCGGAATTTCAAAAGTGTTCATGCCTGCGTTCCATCTCAACCACCTGGCAGGGTGGTTTTTTTGGGGTGTCTAACGTGACCTAAGGCATAAACATACGCGAATAAACGCGCGCGTCAATCGGATATCCGCGTATCCGATTCATTTTTAAGTGCGCTCAACTCAGAAAAAAGCGTAGAGCTAGGAAAATCAATGGTTTGCAGTGATTCGGTCGAATCGGACGCGCCAACCCCAGAGCATCCGGTGGCCCTGGGGGAAATCGGATTCTTCGGCGAGCGATTGAAAGGAGTCATGGGGAACATTGGGGCACGCGCTTTTGCGCGCAGCTGCGGCCTTTCAGAGGGCGCTATACGCAGTTATCTGAGCGGCGACACCTTCCCGACGTTGGATCGCCTCGCGCAGATCGCCCAGGCAGCAGGTGTTGACCCACTTTGGCTGGCGTTCGGGAAGGCCCCTGCGACCGCGCCTGATGATGAGGACGAAGGGGTCTATGCATACGTGCCGCTCTACGACGCGTGGTGCAGTGGCGGTCATGGCGCGTGGAACGAACAGGCAAAAGTCCTGACCCGCCTCGCATTCACGCGCTATTCGCTCAGGAAGAAGGGCCTGACGCCCTCCGACTTAGCATGTCTACGAGTGGATGGGGATTCGATGTCGGGTCTGATGGAAGACGGCGACACGGTCATGATTGACCTGAGCCGCGCGACCTTAGAGGCAGAGGGCGTCTATGTCATCCGGCTGGATAACAGGCTGTATGCGAAGCGGCTGCAGCGTCACCTCGATGGCGTCCTCATCATCAGCCACAATAAGGACTACCAGCAGATCACGGTTCCCCAGTCACGTCTGGCCGAACTAGAGATTGTTGGCCGGGTCATCTGGTCAGGCGGCTGGCTGGTTTAGACAACCCTGGTGCCAAATTGCCCGCGATATCTGCTGCATAGCGGTGTCGCGAGATTTGGCACCAGCAACGGACATAATCCGCTCGCACCCCGCGCCATCCGGGCCACTCCGGCTTCTTCCGGCTTCTTCCGGGTGCCTTCCCTCCAGTGCCAAACCTCCCACCCCCTCACACATCAATGTGTGGATTTGAGCGAAGAAAGTTGGAGCAGCCGCCAACGCCCCTCCAGGAGGCCGAACGCAGTCGTTGCGCCGGGGGACGAGCGGCATGGATGCCGCGAGAGGCGCGCCAGGCCATGGATGGCCCATCGCGCCGGCCCCCAGAGCGACGATGGAGTGAGGGAACCCCGGCGAAGCCGGGGCCGGATGATGGGGCAAGCCCTTTTGGTTTCTTTTGGGGCGACTGCCAAAAGAGACTCGCCCGGGGGGCGAAACCAGAAACATCACCAGAGCTCGGCAATCAGCAGGGCTCAATTCTTCTAGCAACACTTAACGCAGACAGAGCCAATGAATTCGCCCCTACGGTCATGTCGCACCGGTGTGCCATGATCGGGGCCACCCAGCTATTCCAAAGCAGAATAGTCAACCTCAAGGCTTTCATTATTCGCTTATAGGCGCCTTCCCTAGACTCCTCCGAAATCCAAGAATCGGAGGTTGTCGTGTCCACTCCCCTGCCCTTGCTGCGCCATTTCATCGCGGGCGAATTCGTCGCCAGTGACAAGACCTTCCCCAATATCTCGCCCATCGACGGGCGCGTCCTGAGCCAGGTCTGCGAAGCCGACGCCAGCCAGGTGGAACGCGCCGTCGCCGCCGCCAAGGCCGCGCAGGAAGGGCCCTGGGCCGACTTCAGCCCGAGCCAGCGCGCCGACATGCTGATGCGCATCGCCGATGGCATCGAGCGCCGCTTCGAGGCGTTCGTCGCCGCCGAGGTCGCCGACACCGGGCGCCCGGTGCAGCAGGCGCGCACCCTGGACATCGCCCGGGGCGTGCATAACTTCCGCACCTTCGCCGAGCTGGTGCGCCAGGCCGGCAGCGAGTTCTTCGAGATGCGCGCCGCCGATGGCAGCGAGGTGTTCAGCTACACCGTGCGCAAGCCCCACGGCGTGGTGGCGATCATCTCGCCGTGGAACCTGCCGATGCTGCTGCTCACCTGGAAGGTCGCCCCGGCCCTGGCCTGCGGCAACTCGGTGGTGGTCAAGCCGTCGGAGGATTCGCCCTCCAGCGCCACCCTGCTGTCCGAGGTGATGCAGGAAGCCGGGCTGCCCGCCGGCGTGTTCAACCTGGTGCACGGCTTCGGCCCCAACTCCGCCGGGGAATTCCTCACCCGCAACCCGGACGTCGACGCCATCACTTTCACCGGTGAGTCGCGCACCGGCGCCACCATCATGAAGGCCGCCGCCGAGGGCGTGCGTGACGTCTCCTTCGAGCTGGGCGGCAAGAACGCGGCGGTGGTCTTCGCCGACTGCGACTTCGACGCGGCGGTGGCCGGCGTGCTGCGCTCCAGCTTCACCAACTCCGGCCAGGTGTGCCTGTGCTCGGAGCGCGTCTATGTCGAGCGGCCGATCTACGAGCGCTTCGTCGCCGCCATGAAGGCCGGCGCCGAGAAGCTGAAGATCGGCTACCCCGACGAAGACGGCGTGAACATGGGCTCGCTGATCTCCCACAAGCACCGCGACAAGGTGCTCGGCTACTTCGAACTGGCCCGCAGCGAAGGCGCCGTCGAAGTCACCGGTGGCGGCGTGCCGGTGTTCGGCGACGAGCGCGACAACGGCGCCTACGTGCAGCCGACCATCTGGACCGGCCTCGGCGACGACGCCCGCTGCGTGCGCGAAGAGGTGTTCGGCCCGGTCTGCCACATCGCCCCCTTCGACAGCGAGGACGAGGTGGTGCGCCGCGTCAACGACTCCGCCTACGGCCTGGCCACGGCTCTGTGGACCCGCGACCTGAAGCGCGCGCACAAGGTCTCGCGGCGCTTCCGCGTGGGCATGGTCTGGGTCAACACCTGGTTCCTGCGTGACCTGCGCACGCCCTTCGGCGGCGCGCGCCTGTCCGGCCTCGGCCGCGAGGGCGGCCGCCATTCCCTGGATTTCTACTCCGAGATCACCACCATCTGCGTCAACGCCTGAGCGGGAGCCCCACCATGCATGCAGCACTCATCGAAGCGGCCAGCCGCCTGCGCCAGGCGGAACGCAGCGGCCAACCCTGCGCCCCGGTGCGCGACCTGATCGCCACCGCCCTGGCCGAAGACCCGACCCAGGACCCGGTCGCCCTGGCCTATGCCGTCCAGCGCTACAACACCCTGGCCGCCATCGACGCCGGCCTGCGCCCGGTGGGCCACAAGATCGGCCTGACCTCCCGCGCCGTGCAGAAGCAGCTGGGCGTCGACCAGCCGGACTTCGGCCTGCTGTTCGCCGAGCGGGCCCGGGGCGACGGCCAGCCCATCGCCTGGGACGACACCCTGCAACCCAAGGTGGAAGCGGAGATCGCCCTGGTGCTGGAACACGACCTGTGCTTCGAGCGCCACACCGTGGCCGACCTGATCCGCGCCACCGCCTTCGCCCTGCCGGCCATCGAAGTGGTCGGCAGCCGCATCGCCAACTGGGACATCCGCCTGGTGGACACCATCGCCGACAACGCCTCCTCCGGCCTCTTCGTGCTCGGCAGCCGCCCGGTGACCCTGGACAAGCTGGACCTGGTGCGCTGCGGCATGAGCATGACCCTGCGCGGCGAGCCGGTGTCGGTCGGTGCCGGTGCCGCGTGCATGGACAACCCGCTGAACGCCGCGCTGTGGCTGGCCGACACCATGGTCCGCCACGGTGCACCGCTGCGTGCCGGCGACATCCTCCTCACCGGTGCGCTGGGGCCGATGGTCGCCGTGCAACCGGGCGACAGCTTCACCGCGCACATCCAGGGCCTGGGCAGCGTCACCGCCGCCTTCGCCGCCGCGCAATGACCGGAGCCCCCATGAACAGACAGAAACTCAAGGCCGCGATCATCGGCTCGGGCAACATCGGCACCGACCTGATGATCAAGATCCTGCGCAACGCCCAGCACCTGGAAATCGCCGCCATGGTCGGCATCGACCCGGCCTCCGACGGCCTGGCCCGCGCCGCCCGCCTGGGCGTGGCCACCACCCATGAAGGCGTCGAGGGGCTGACCCGCCTGCCCGAGTTCGCCGAGATCGACTTCGTCTTCGATGCCACCAGCGCCGCCGCCCATGTGCAGAACGATGCCTACCTGCGCAGCGTGAAGCCCGGCATCCGCCTGATCGACCTGACCCCGGCGGCCATCGGCCCCTACTGCGTGCCGGTGGTGAACCTGGAGCAGAACCTGCAGCAGACCAACGTCAACATGGTCACCTGCGGCGGCCAGGCCACCATTCCCATGGTGGCGGCGGTGTCCCGCGTGGCCCGCGTGCACTACGCCGAGATCATCGCCTCCATCGCCAGCAAGTCCGCCGGCCCCGGCACCCGCGCCAATATCGACGAGTTCACCGAGACCACCTCCAAGGCCATCGAAGTAATCGGCGGGGCGGCCAAGGGCAAGGCGATCATCATCATGAACCCGGCCGAGCCGCCGCTGATCATGCGCGACACCGTCTATGTGCTGAGCGAAGCGGTGGACCAGGCGCAGGTCGCCGCCTCAATCGAAGAAATGGTCGCCGCCGTGCAGGCCTATGTGCCGGGCTACCGCCTCAAGCAGCAGGTGCAGTTCGAGGTGATCCCCGAATCGGCGCCGCTGACCCTCCCCGGCCATGGCCGCTTCAGCGGGTTGAAGACCTCGGTGTTCCTCGAAGTGGAAGGCGCCGCCCATTACCTGCCGAGCTACGCCGGCAACCTCGACATCATGACCTCCGCCGCGCTGGCCACCGCCGAACGCATGGCGCAGTCGCTGCTGAACCGCTGAGGAGCACGCCATGACCGCCACCCCCGGCAAGAAGCTGTACATCTCCGACGTGACCCTGCGCGACGGCATGCACGCCATCCGCCACCAGTACTCGCTGGAGCAGGTGCAGACCATCGCCCGCGCCCTGGACCAGGCCCGCGTGGACTCCATCGAAATCGCCCACGGCGACGGCCTGCAGGGCTCGAGCTTCAACTACGGCTTCGGCGCCCACACCGACCTGGAATGGATCGAGGCCGCCGCCGATGTGCTGCAGCACGCGCGCATCGCCACCCTGCTGCTGCCCGGCATCGGCACGGTGCACGACCTCAAGGCCGCCCACGCCGCCGGCGCCCGGGTGGTCCGCGTGGCCACCCACTGCACCGAGGCGGATGTCTCCCGCCAGCACATCGAGTACGCCCGCCACCTGGGCATGGACACCGTCGGCTTCCTGATGATGAGCCACATGCAGACCCCCGACGGCCTCGCCCGCCAGGCCAAGCTGATGGAAAGCTACGGCGCCACCTGCATCTACGTGGTCGACTCCGGCGGCGCCATGGGCATGCAGGACATCCGCGAGCGCTTCCGCGCACTCAAGGCCGTGCTCGACCCGGCCACCGCCACCGGCATCCATGCCCACCACAACCTCTCCCTGGGCGTGGCCAACTCCATCGTCGCGGTGGAGGAAGGCTGCGACCGCATCGACGCCAGCCTCGCCGGCATGGGCGCCGGGGCCGGCAACGCGCCGCTGGAGGTGTTCATCGCCGCCGCCGAACGCCTGGGCTGGCACCACGGCACCGACCTGCTGGCACTGATGGATGCCGCCGACGACATCGTCCGCCCACTGCAGGACCGCCCCGTGCGCGTGGACCGCGAAACCCTCGCCCTGGGCTATGCCGGCGTGTACTCCAGCTTCCTGCGCCATGCCGAGGTGGCCGCCGCCCGCTACGGGCTGAAGACCGTGGACATCCTCGTCGAGCTCGGCCAGCGCCGCATGGTCGGCGGCCAGGAAGACATGATCGTCGACGTCGCCCTCGACCTTCTCGCCCAACGCCAGGAGCCGCGCCCATGAGCACCGATATCGCCCGCATCGCCACCGCCCTCGACCGCGCCGCCCGCCAGGCCGAGCCGCTGGCACAGTTCAGCACCAGCAGCCCCTTTTCCCTCGACGAGGCCTACCTGATCCAGCGCGCGTCCATGGCCCGTCGCTACGCCGACGGCGAGCGCATGGTCGGGGTCAAGCTGGGCTTCACCAGCCGCGCCAAGATGATCCAGATGGGCGTCGACAGCCTGATCTGGGGCTGGCTCACCGACGCCATGCTGGAAGAGGACGGCGGCGTGGTGGACCTGGGCCGCTTCATCCACCCGCGCGCCGAGCCGGAGGTGTGCTTCGTCACCCGCCGCGCCATCGAGCGCCCGCTCACCCAGCTGGAGGCGGCCGACTACCTGGAGGCCGTGGCCCCGGCCATCGAGATCATCGATTCGCGCTACCAGGCCTTCAAGTTCAGCCTGGAGGACGTGGTGGCCGACAACTGCTCCTCGTCCGGCCTGGTGGTCGGTGCCTGGTCGCGGGACTTCGCCGGGCTGGCCAACGCCGGCGTGCTGATGCGCATCGACGGCCGCGTGGTCCAGGCCGGCTCCACCGCCGCGATCCTCGGCCACCCGCTGCGCAGCCTGGTACAGGCCTCGCAGCTGCTGGCCCGCGCCGAAATCGCCCTTCCCGCCGGCAGCCTGATCATGGCCGGCGCCGCCACCGCCGCCGAAGCCCTCACCCCGGGCGCCCACGTCAGCGTGGAGATCGCCGGCTACGGCGAATGCGGCTTCACCTGCAGCGCCGCCCGCGCGCCCCAACAAGGAACCCGAGCATGAATGACAACCGCTCCACAGTCGTGGCCGGCAAGGCCACCCCACGCGGGCGCTTCCCGCACATCAAGCGCGCCGGCGACTTCCTCTACGTCTCCGGCACCAGCTCGCGGCGCCCGGACAACAGCTTCGAGGGCGTGGAGGTGGACGCCATGGGCACCACCAACCTGGACATCCGCGCCCAGACCCGCGCGGTGATCGAGAACATCCGCGACATCCTCGCCAGTGAAAACGCAACCTTGCAGAACCTGGTGGAGATCAGCACCTTCCTGGTCGACATGAACGACTTCGGCCCCTACAACCAGGTCTACGCCGAGTACTTCGACGAGAGCGGCCCGACCCGCACCACCGTCGCCGTGCACCAGTTGCCGCACCCGCACCTGCGCATCGAAATCAAGGCCGTGGCCTACGCCCCGCTCAATCGCTGAGAACAACAAGATGGACAAACACCACTTCAGCCCGCCGCTCAACTTCAACCGCTGGATCGAGGAGCACGCGCATCTGCTCAAGCCGCCCGTGGGCAACCAGCAGGTGTGGCAGGACGCCGACTTCATGGTCACCGTGGTCGGTGGCCCGAACCAGCGCACCGACTTCCACGACGACCCGATGGAAGAGTTCTTCTACCAGTTCAAGGGCAACGCCTACCTGAACATCTGGGACCGTGGCCGCTACGAGCGCATCGACCTGCGCGAGGGCGACATCTACCTGATGGCGCCCCACGTCATCCACTCCCCGCAACGCCCCGAGCCCGGCAGCCTGTGCCTGGTGATCGAGCGCCAGCGCCCCGCCGGCCTGTACGACGCGCTGCAGTGGAGCTGCGCCCACTGCGGCACGGTGATCAAGCGCTACGAGATGCAGCTGCAGAGCATCGTCAACGACCTGCCCCCGGTGTACGAGCAGTTCTACGCCACCCGCGAGGCCGAGCGCCGCTGCAGCGAATGCGGCGAGATCCACCCCGGCCGTGACTGGCAGACCTGGCACCGGACCCTGGAGGCGGCAGCCCGAGCATGAAAATCGATATCCACTCGCACTTCTTCCCCACCATCACCCGGGAGGAAGCCGCACGGCTCAACCCCGAGCGCGCGCCCTGGCTGCACAGCGACGGCCGCAGCGGCCAGATCATGGTCGGCGACAAGCCCTTCCGCCCGGTGCACGACGTGCTCTGGGACCCGGTCCGGCGCATCGAGCACCTCGATGAGCAGGGCCTGGACATCCAGATCATGTGCGCCACCCCGGTGATGTTCGCCTACGACGCGCCCATCGAACGCGCCCTGCCCTGGGCCCAGCTGATGAACGACCGCGCCCTGGAGATGACCGCCCGCGCCCCGGACCGCCTTAAGGTGCTGGCCCAGGTGCCCCTGCAGGACATAGACGCAGCCTGCCGCGAGGCCAGCCGCGCCAAGGCCGCCGGCCACGTCGGCGTGCAGATCGGCAACCACGTGGGCAACCACGACCTGGACCACGACAACCTGGTGACCTTCCTCAGCCACTGCGCCAACGACGGCATCCCGGTGCTGGTGCACCCCTGGGACATGATGGGCGGCGAGCGCATGCGCAAATGGATGCTGCCCTGGCTGGTGGCGATGCCGGCGGAAACCCAGCTGGGCATCCTCTCGCTGATCCTCTCCGGTGCCTTCGAGCGCATCCCCGAGTCGCTGCGCATCTGCTTCGCCCACGGCGGCGGCGGCTTCGCCTTCCTTCTCGGCCGCGTCGACAACGCCTGGCGCCACCGCGACATCGTCCGCGAGGACTGCCCGCAACTGCCCTCGAGCTACGTGAAGCGCTTCTTCGTCGACTCCGCCGTGTTCGACCCCCGCGCCCTGCAGCTGCTGGTGGAGGTGATGGGCCCGGACCGGGTCATGCTCGGCTCCGACTCGCCCTTCCCCCTGGGCGAACAGCGCATCGGCTCCGGCGTGCTCGAACACCCGCGCCTGGACGACGCCGACAAGGCACGCATCTGCGCCGGCAACGCCCGGGAGTTCTTCGGCATCTGATACCCCCTCCATCACGCCTCCTGACTCAAGCCCTGGTCCGCACCGTCGGACCAGGGCTTTTTTATGGGCATGGTTTCCGTAGGGCGGGTGAAACCCGCGACACCCCGCACCGCCTGTGCAGCATGGGTTTCGCTTCGCTCTACCCATCCTACGAACTGCATCCCTGTATGGGCTCAGGTATTCCCCGGCACATCGCCTGGTGGATGAAAAGAGCGTCATCCACCCTACATCCCGATCAACCTCGGGGCTGGGTAGAGCGCCGCTAAACCCATCACCTCCGGGCCCCAACCCGGCTCATCGGCCCGGCCTCGCGTAGGGTGGATGACGCTTCACCCATCCACCAATCGGCATGACCGGCGTGCACCGGACATGCCCCATGCACCGCCGCCGCAATGTGCTTTCCGGCGACATCGTTTGGTGGATGAAAAGAGCGTCATCCACCCTACATCCCGATCAACCCCGGGGCTGGGTAGAGCGCCGCGAAACCCATCACCTCCGGGCCCCAACCCGGCTCATCGGCCCGGCCTCGCTTAGGGTGGATGACGCTTCACCCATCCACCAATCGGCGTGACCGGCGTGCACCGGACGTGCCCCATGCACCGCCGTATCGCGGGCAATAAAAAACCCGCGACAGCGTCCTGTCGCGGGCGGGGGTGTGGCGGGTGGGCTAGAACTTGAAGCGCACGCCGAGCTGCATGCCTTCGGGGTTTTCGTCGGCGAGCGGGCTTTCCAGGTTCCAGCTGATGGGGTAGCGCACATCCGAATCACGCGTGTGGTGGATGTAGGCGTAGACGCCGTAGAGGTCGATGTTCTCGTCGTAGTTGTAGATGTAGCCGAGGTTGATGCCGGCGGCGTCGCTGAGGGCTTCGTCCTTGCGGTCGTCCTTGTAGATCAGGCTGACGGCGACGTTGTGCTTGTTGCCGAAGTTGTGCCGCAGGCCCAGCTGCAGGTCGCTGCCGTTGGATTCGAAATCCACCCAGGGCGCGTAGGCGTAGTAGCCGGTGTAGCGGTGGTAGACGGCGGTCAGGTCGGTCTTGCCCATGCTGTACACCGCCGTCAGGTAGAGGTCGGTGGCGTACTCCATGCTGTCCTTGTCCCAGAGGTTGCGCTGGTACTTGCGGTCCAGGGCGCCGGAGAAGTACCAGGGGCTGTCGGCCCAGTAGTCCAGCGCCACGCTGTAGACACGGCCGTCGCGGCTGCCGTCCTTCTCGCCCTGGGTGGCCATGCCGCGGAACTCGAAGCCCTCGATGCGCGGGCTGATGTACATCAGCGAGCGGTCTTCACGCCAGGGCGCATAGAACACGCTGACGTTGTTGATCAGGCTGTATTCGTTGCCGAACAGCGGGTCGGCGTAGCCGTAGGCGTTGGCCGAGGGCGTGTCCTGGCGCCCGGCACTGAGGGTGCCCCAGCGCTTGGAGATGATCTGGGCATAGGCTTCGCGCTTGCCCATGTCGTCATCGGAATGGGGGTTGTACATCGCCTCGTAGACGCCCTTCACCGAGAGGTCGTCGGTGAGCGCCTGGTCCGCCTTGAACTGGATGCGGTTGGCGCTGAGACCGGCACCGGTGACCCGCTCCACGGTGTCCCCGCCTGAGGTGGCCACCTCGTAGGTGACGTCGATGATCCCGGATATCTCGATTCCCGCGAAGGCGTGCCCGCTCACAAGCGGAAGTGCGAGTAGAAGTTTGCGCATGGGTTGCTCCGATCGAACAGGGTGAGCCCGCGGCGGCCATCTCCCCGCCGCCGCGCGCTCTATTTTTCTTATTGGGTTTTGTTGTTATGGAGCCGCAGGGTCAGTCCCGGGACGGCCAGGGCTTCTTCGGTGCGTCGAAGCTCGGCGTGCCCAGCAACGGCGTCGACAGTGCGTAGAAGCCGTGGTTGGTGAAGACCCAGATCAGGTTGCGGTCGTACTCGGTGTAAGCGCTGTGGGTCAGGTTGCCGACCGCGTAGCTGGCCACGTTCTGGGTGTCGAAGGGCGGCACGAAGTAGGCGCCGATGGTGGGTTTGGCCGGGTCACGCACGTCGAACACCTGCACGCCGGCGTTGTAGAAGGCGTACGGCAGGATGCCCTCGCGGGAGACGCCGGGCTGGGTGTAGTAGCCGGTGCGCTTGGGCCCGAAGCTGCCCTTGCGCTGGCAGAAGTCGGTGAAGGCGGCATCGGCCGGCGGCGTCGGGCGCGGCAGCACGTGCTTGATGGCGGGCTTGGCCGGGTTGCTCACGTCCACCGCGTAGATGTCCTTGTAGGCCTCGTAGCAGTCCTCGGACAGCGGGTAGCCGCTGAAGTACACCAGTCCGGTCTTCTCCACCTGGGAGACGTCGATGTTGTCGCCTTCGGTGCCGGCCACGCTGACCGGGAAGTCCACGTGCCCCACCACCTTCATCGCCTTCGAATCGGTGATGTCGACCACGTACAGGCCCATGCCGCCCATGGCCGCGTAGCCGTACTTGCCGCCCTGCTCCACCGGTTTGGGGATGAACAGCGACATGCGCGCGCCCATCCAGGAGGCGCGGTTGCCGGCGCGCGGGTTGGCCTTGAACACGGCCTCGTGCTCGGGGTCGCCGACGATCTGGCCGGGCACGGTGAGCACGTCCAGCAGCTTGGGGTCGGCCGGGTTGGACATGTCCCAGGACTGGTAGCCGGCGTTGTACAGGTCGTTGGGGTATTCGGTGAGGGCGTACTTGTCGCTGGGGGCGGCGGCCACGTACATCACATCGCCGCCGAAGTAGGCCGGGATGTCACGCACGCCGGAGCCTTCCTGCTCGCCGATGGGCGCGTTGGGGTGCTCGATGTCGGTGGTGCGGGTGGCGATCAGCTTCCAGTCCGCCGGCAGCGGGCCGTTCATCTCGTAGACCTTGAAGCCCTTGAGGTGCTTGGACTTGCGGATGGCCTCGACCTTGTCCGGCTCGCGGTACTTGTCTTCCAGCACGCCGAAACGACGCACCTCGAAGGACTGCACCATGATGTTCTTGCCCAGCTTCTTGTTCCACTGGATGGAGGCCGCGCCGAACATGTCGTCCGCCGGGTAGGGGTTCTGCTCCTCGCCCGGGCCGTTCGGGCCCCAGGTCTCGCCACGGGTAAGCAGCAGCTTCACGTCCTTGGGATGGGTGATGTCGAAGATCTTCAGGCTGCGGCGCACGTACTGGTACAGGTAGCGCTTGCCGTCGAAGTCGACGATGTTCTGCCAGGTGTGGAAGGGCTCGACCACGATGGGGTAGTAGGCCTCGACCTTCATGTTCTTGATGTAGGTCTTGCTGTCCCAGTAGTCGAGCTGGCCGGCGAAGGGCTGGCCGCCGTGGGAGAAGGGCGTGGCCGCCGGGTGGGTGAAGACGCCGGTCTTCTTGTCCAGGCCGTAGCTGCCCGGCGCCGGTTCAGGTGGGGTCCTGTCCGGCGACAGCTCGGCCTGCCGCTTCACGAAGGGGTCGACGATGTTGATCGGGCCGTGGCCCTCGGCGCGGGCATAACCGCCCAGCAACATGCCGAGGATCACGGATGCCGCGACGCCGGTCTGGATGAACGGAACGCGAGCCTTGGAAGGGAGCAGCCTTGTTTTCATTATTCACTCCGTCAGTTGTGCCCGATTGGGCAGTGCTTGCCATTGCAGAAATCGATGTGGGTGACGCCCCCGGCCAGGCGTGCTGGCCGGTCAGAACAGGTCGATGGGGTAGTCGGTGATCAGGCGGAAGTCGTCGAGGTCGCCCGAGCCCTGGTCGCGATCGGCGCGGTGCCAGGCCTGGCGCGCGCGCAGGCTCAGGCCCTTGGCCGGCCCGGCCTGCACCACGTAGCGCAGCTCCAGGTTGCTTTCGCGGTGCTCGCCATCGGCGCCGTAGCGCCCGGCGTAGGGGCTGCCGGCGGGAATCCGGCTGCCGTCGATGCCCCAGCCGCGCACGTGACGGGCCATCAGCGACAGGCCGGGCACGCCGTAGCGCTCCAGCGCCAGGTCGTAGCGCACCTGCCAGGAGCGCTCATTGGGGCCGTTGAAGTCGGCGAACTGGGCGGCGTTGGGCAGGTAGATGGAGGCGCCCTGGTCCCGCCCGTTGCGGCCATTGCGGTCGTTGTCGCCCACGCCCAGGTAGTCGAACGGCGTATCGCCGTCCACCCGTTGCAGCCCCAGCAGCCAGCGGTGCGCGCCGCTGCGCAGCCAGGTGGCGGCGCCCAGGGTGGTGGTGTCGATATCGCCGGCCCGCGCCTGGCCACTGTCGGTGGTGCGGTAGAGGGTCAGCGTCAGGCCCAGTTCGCGGTCGGCGGCCAGCCCGTGGCGGCCGTCGAGGCTGGCGTAGTACTGGTTCCAGATGTCCTTGAAGCGCGCGCCGTAGAGGCTCAGATCCAGGCCGGGGGCGACCCGGTAGCGGCCGCCCAGGTAGTCGGCGCGCGGGGTGATGACGCCCGCCATCACCGCCCAGAGGTCGCCGTCGCCGTTGGTGGTCACCGGGCTGGTGGACGAGGTGAAGTGCCCGGCCTGCAGGTCGAGCCCGTCGATCTCCTGGCTGACCAGGGCAATGCCGGTGGCGGTCTGCGGCACGATGCGGAAGTGGCTGACGCCGAACACCGGGGTGTCGGGGCGCTGCTCGCCGAGCGTGAGCACGCTGCGCGAGTAACGCAGCTTGAGGGCGGCGCCGGCCTTGGCGTACTCGTCGGCAGGCTGGCCGTCGTCGTGCACCGGGAGGTTGCCGGTGCCGCTCTTGTTGGCCGGGGCATCGAGCTTCAGCCCGAGGTAGGCGAAGCCGTCGAGGCCGACACCGACGGTGCCTGCGGTGAAGCCGGAGGCGTACTGGGCGACGACGCCCTGGGTCCAGTCGCGGGCGTCGCGGCGGCCATCCTCCTTGCTGCGGTTGAAGTAGGAGTTGCGCAGCAACAGGGTCGCCTGGCTGCCGGCGACGAGGCCCGGCGCCGGCTCGCTCGCCGCAAGGGCGAGCGGGCAGGCACAGGCGGCCAGCAGCAATGCCGGGAAGGTTCTGCGCAACATGGTTCGAGCCTCGTGGATTCTTGTTGTTCTTCGCTGTCGCGCCTTTCCCCGGGCGCGTGCGGGCATCGGCCCGCCATGGACGGGTCGTGTTGCCTTCAGGGGGTGCGGGCCGTCCCTGGCCCGGGGATCAACGCTGGATCGGCAGCGGCTTGGGCGCGTCGCCTTCGAGTGGCGCCCGTTGCCGGAAGCGCAGGGCGTAGATCAGCAGGATCACCGCGAGGAACGGCAGGCCGCACAGCAGGGTGGGTGCGAACGCCTCGGTGAACAGCGTGGTGACCATCAGCGCCAGCATCAGCGCGAGGCCGGCGAGGCTGGTCCAGGGGTAGCCCCAGAGCTTGAACGTCAGCGGCTGGCCGCCCTGGCGGCGACGGAAGAACAGGTGGGTGAGGAAGATGCCCGCCCAGGTGAACATCGCGCCGAACATGGCGATCGACATCATCAGGGTGAAGGCCTTCTCCGGGTACGCCAGGTACAGCAGGGTGGCCAGGGCGATGCCCACCGAGGACAGCAGCAGCGCCGGCAGCGGTACGCCCTTGCCGCTCAGGGTGCCGAACACCCTGGGCGCCTGGCCGGCACGGGACAGGCTGAACATCAGGCGGGTGGTGATGTACAGCTGGCTGTTCATCGCCGACAGCGCCGCGATCAGGATCACCGCGTTGAACACCGCGCCCGCATAGGGCACGCCGGTGGCTTCCATCACCATGACGAAGGGGCTCTGGCCGCCGGTGTTCTGGCCCCAGGGCACGATGGCCAGGACCAGGGCGATGGTCAGCAGGTAGAACACCACCAGGCGTACCACGGTGATGCGGAAGGCTCGGGTCACCGCGCTTTGCGGGTCCTTCGCCTCACCGGCGGCCACCGCGATCATCTCGATGCTGAGGTAGCTGAAGAAGGCCACGATCACCGCCACCCAGGTGCCCCACAGGCCGTTGGGGAAGAAGCCGCGGTCGTTGCCGTAGTTGGCGAAGCCGATGGCCGAATCCGCCGGCGCGCCGTACACCACCCAGGCGCCGAGCAGGATGAAGACCACGATGGCGCACAGCTTGAGCAGCGAGAACACGTACTCGATGGCGCCGAACACCTTGACGCTGAAGGCGTTGGCCAGGATCAGCGCCACGGAGAAGGCCACCATCCAGTAGCCGCCCGGCACCTCGGGGTACCAGTACTTCATGTACATGGCCGCGGCGGTGATCTCGGTGCCCACCGCGAAGACGATGGACGACCAGTAGGCGTAGCGGATGGCGAAGCCGAAGCCGGGTGACACGTAGAACTCGGCGAAGGAGCCGAACGAGCCGGAGGTGGGGTGGCGCACGGTCATTTCCGCCAGGCAGCCCATCAGCAGCAGGGCGATCAGCGCGCCGATGCCGTAGCTGACCAGCACGCTGGGCCCGGCGAAGCCGATGGCGAATCCACTGCCGAGGAACAGGCCGGTGCCGATGGCGCCACCGATGGCGATCATCGACAGCTGCCCGCTGGTGAGGCTCTGCTTGAGGCCTTTTTCCCGGTCTACCAATTGTTCGAATGAGCTTGTTGTTTTTGTCATCGCATTCTTGCTCCAGGGTTTGGCGGGGGCTCAGGTCACCGATTTACGGGCCAGGAACTCCGGGCGGTCCCATTCTTTTCGTTCGAGGATTTCACGCAGTGCCGCCACGCATTCCCAGACGTCCTGGTAGCGCGTGTAGAGGGGGGTGAAGCCGAAGCGCAGGATGTCCGGCGCACGGAAGTCGCCGACGATGCCGCGGGCGATCAGCGCCTGCATCACCGGGTAGGCGTCGGCGTGGGCCAGGGACACCTGGCTGCCGCGCTGCTCGGCGTCGCGCGGGGTGCGCAGCTCGATGCCCAGGCCTTGCAGCTCCTGGTCGCAGAGCCGGATGAACAGGTCGCACAGGGCCACGCTCTTGGTGCGCAGGGCCTGCATGTCGACGTCTTCGAACACCTCCAGCGCCGCCTCCAGGGCCAGCACGCCGAGCTGCGGGGCGGTGCCCACCAGCATGCGGTCGATGGTGGCGTGGGGCGCGTAGTCGTGGCTGAAGTCGAAGGGCCTGGCGTGGCCGTGCCAGCCGGTCAGCGGCTGGCGCACCTGGGCGATGTGGCGCTCGGCGACGAAGACGAAGGCCGGCGCGCCGGGGCCGCCATTGAGGTACTTGTAGCCGCAGCCCACGGCGAAGTCGGCGTTGGCGCCGTTCAGCTCGATGGGCATGGCGCCGGCCGAGTGGCACAGGTCCCAGACCACCAGGGCGCCGACTTCATGGGCGCGGGCGGTGATGGCGGCCATGTCGTAGCGGCGGCCGGATTTGAAGTTCACGTGGGTCAGGGACAGGATCGCGACGCTCTCGTCGAGGGCGTCGAGCACCGCGTCCGGCTCCACGCAGCGCAGCTCGCAGCCGGTCAGCTCGGCCACGCCGTCGGCGATGTAGACGTCGGTGGGGAAGTTGCCGCGCTCGGCCAGGATCACCTTGCGCGAAGGCTGCATGCGGGTGGCGGCCACCAGCACCTTGAACAGGTTGATGGAGGTGGAGTCGGCCACTATCACTTCGTGGGCCTGGGCACCGATCAGTCGGGCGATCTTGCCGCCGGTGCGCTGCGGGGCCGGGTACCAGTCGGCGTCGTTCCAGGAGCGGATCAGGCCATGGGCCCATTCCTTGCGCATCACCCTGTCGATGCGCGCCGGGACGTGGGCCGGCATGGCGCCGAGGGAGTTGCCGTCGAGGTAGATCTCGTTGGGCGGCAGGTCGAAACGGGCACGGAACTGACCCATTCCGTCCTCGTCGTCGAGGCGCACGAAATCATCGCGGGTGAGAGGGGCGCTGCTGGACATGGCGATTCCTTGACTGCTTGTTCTTATCGGTTGCCGCAGGTGCCCGGCGCGGGTCCGGGGCACCTGTTCGCATTAGGGTGAGCGGATGCTACCCCTCAGTCGCCATTACCCGAAAATAGAAATGCCCGAAGCAACTATTCCGAGCCGTTATAGCCAGCCACGACGGCTGGCCCGCTGGAAAACGCCCTCGACTGCACCTGTTCAAAGCCCCCGCAGGCAGCTAGCGTGGAGCCGGTCGCCTCACTGCCCTGGGGAACTCATGGATTCGGAGTCGCTGCACATCCTGCTCGTCGTACTGGCCGCGATCGGCGTCCATCTCGGCGTGCGCTGGTACATCATCCGCGGACTGGCGCCGGAAGAAGAACCCGGCAGCGAGGACGACTGGCTGGCCTGAGGCGCCGCCCTGCTCTGCTTTTCACGCCCGCAACTGCCGCTGTTTCCGGTGCCATGCCGCTCCCATAGTGATGCCCCTTCGACTCGTCATTCGGAAGGCGTCGCCATGCTGCGCGGGATGTTCCAGCTGCTGTCGTTCCTGCTCCTGGGCTCGGCCCTCAATCACCTCCTCCTTCCGCTGTTGCCGGGGCCGGTGCTCGGCCTGCTCCTGCTGCTGGCGTTCCTGGTGATCCGTGGCGAAGTGCCGGCGGCACTGGGGGACGCCAGCGGCCAGTTGCTGAAATACCTGCCCTTGCTGCTGGTGCCGCCGGCGGTGGGGATCATGCTGCACGTCGAGACCATCGGCCGCGACGTCTGGGCCATCGCCGCCGCGCTGCTGGGCTCCTTGCTGGTGGGCATCCCGCTCACCGGCTGGCTGATGCAGGCGCTGATCCGCCGCAGCCGCCCGGAGCGC
Organism: Pseudomonas sp. 57B-090624; assembly: GCF_003234055.1. Classification (NCBI taxonomy): domain Bacteria; kingdom Pseudomonadati; phylum Pseudomonadota; class Gammaproteobacteria; order Pseudomonadales; family Pseudomonadaceae; genus Pseudomonas; species Pseudomonas sp. 57B-090624. The sequence goes on along the minus strand of NZ_QKRU01000068.1, from coordinate 4,511 downwards.
CGCCCATGAGCACCCCGCTGCTGCCCGGTGTCAGCGACCACCCGCTGTTCCACCTCGCCCTGACCCTGGGCGCCTACCAGTTGGCGCTGCTGCTGTTCGAGAAAACCCGCTCGGTGCTGGCGCAACCGGTGCTGGTGGCGACCCTGCTGGTGGTCGCCGCCCTGCTGGCCTGCGGCATCGACTACGCCACCTACCGCAGCGCATCGAGCATGCTCTGGCTGCTGCTGGGCCCGGCGACCGTCGCCCTGGCGGTGCCGCTGTACCTGAACCTGCCGCGCATCCGCCAGCTGTTCTGGCCGGTGCTCATCGCCCTGGGCGTGGGCGGCACGGTGACGCTGGCGCTGACCCTGCTGCTGGCCCACCTGCTGGGCGCCGGCCACGTGATGCTGATGACCCTGGCGCCGAAGTCGGTGACCTCGCCCATCGCCATCCTGGTGGCCGAGCAACTGGGCGGCAGCGCCTCCCTCGCAGCCGTCTTCGTGATGATCACCGGCGTGCTCGGCGCGGCCCTGGGCCCGGCCCTGCTGCGCCTGGCACGGGTCACCCACCCCGCCGCGCGCGGCCTCGCCCTGGGCCTCAGCGCCCACGCCGTGGGCACCGCCCAGGCGCTGCAGGAAAACAGCGAAACCGGCGCCTTCGCCGCCCTGGCCATGAGCCTGGCGGGCGTGGCGACGGCAGTGCTGTTGCCGGTGTTGCTGGGGTGAGGTGCCGGGCTGAACAGGCCAGGATCAATAGGCGCAGAAATCCGCGTCCGTAGAACGTGGATCTACCTTTGGCTCCACGGGAGGGGAAGCACCGCCAGGCCTCGGAACATGCAGCCGCTGCTCGCTCCACACGTAGGGTGTGCTGCGCGCACCTGGGCTTCACCGGAGGCACCGAGTTGCGGTGCGCACGGCACCCCCTGCGGCACGAGTTCGTCCTTCAGCGACAGCACCGATGACTCATGACCACGCCCTACGGACGTGGTTGCCCAAGCCAATGGAAGACGACGCGCCGGATCAATTCGGCGTGGCGACCATCTGCTGCTTGCGCGCGCTGTCCTTCTGCTGGCGGTAGGCCTTGGCCGCGACGGGGATGGGGCCGCTCTTGCCGGTTTCCACCCAGCGGCGCATGCGCGTGGCGTCGGCGAAGTGGGTGTACTTGCCGAAGGCGTCGAGCAGCACCATGGCCACCTGCTGGTTGCCCATGCGGGTGCGCATCACCAGGCAGTGGCCGGCCTCGTCGGTGAAGCCGGTCTTGGTCAGCTCGATGTTCCAGTCGGCCTTGCGGGTCAGGTGGTTGGTGTTGCTGAAGCCCAGGCTGTAGCGCGGCTTGACGAAGGTGATGGTCTTTTCCTTGGTGGTGCTGAGCTCGCTGAGCAGCGGGTACTTGCGGCTCTCGACCAGCAGTTGCACCAGGTCACGGGCGGTGGAGACGTTGTTCAGCGACAGGCCGGTGGGCTCCACGTAGCGGGTGTGCTTCATGCCCAGGGCGCGGGCCTTGGCGTTCATCGCGGCGATGAAGGCGCCGTAACCACCCGGGTAATGGTGGGCCAGGGTCGCGGCGGCGCGGTTCTCGGACGACATCAGCGTCATCAGCAGCATGTCGTGGCGAGTGGCCTGGCTGCCCAGGCGCACGCGCGAGTAGACGCCCTTCATTTCCTTGGTCTGGCTGATGTCGACGTCGATGACTTCGCTCATCGACTGCCTGGCATCGAGCACCACCAGGGCGGTCATCAGCTTGGTGACCGAGGCGATGGGCACCACCAGGTCGGGGTTGTTGGAATAGATGACCTTGTTGGTCTTCAGGTCCAGCAGCATGGCGCTGCCGGAAGCGAGTTGCAGCTGCGCCGGGTCGCGCAGGGGCGAGGGGGTCTGGGCGTTGGCGGGGCTGGCGAGGGCCAGGCTGGTGCAGAGGAACAGGGCCTTGAAAAGCGAGGTTCGGATTTTCACGTGACGGGCTACCGGATGAAGATTGGGATGAAGATCGCCGTTGCGAACTGGTCGACATTATAGAGAACAAAAAGCCCGCCAATTCAGCCCCCAGCGCTCGCCGGCAGGCATTTTTTTCGCAGCATGTTCGCAGCGGGAGGGCCAAGCGAAGCGGGAGATCGGGGCAGAAGGCAGCCCCAACACGCGGGCATGACCGATACGTAGGGTGGAGGTCGCTTTTTACCTCCACCAAGCGGAGCCGGCCCAGGCACGCTCTTGTGCCCGAGACGCCGAATCGATGGGTTTCGCGGAGCTCGCGGAACGCCGCCCGCCCCATCCTACGGAACTCGCGCCGGGCGGCACGATCACTCGCGGCGGTAATACTGCGTGGTGCCCTGCCCCGGAACCCGCTCGATGATCAGGCCGTTGGGGTATTCGGTGGTCTGGCGGATGCCGCCGCGCTGCTGGATGTCCTGGCTGCTGTAGCCGGAGCTGCTGCGGGTGGAGTTGATGTCGCTGGGCACGCGCTGCCCGCCGTACACGTCGTAGCGCTGGCTGCTTTCGTAGGTGTCGACGCTGCCGCTGGCGCCGGGGCTGACGTAGGCCTTGGGGATGACGCGGATGGTCTGCTGCCCATTCGGTTCGGCGGCCTGGGCGGGGATCGCACCGCTCGCCACCAGGGCCAGCAGCGCACAACGGAAGAGCTTCATGGCCGTACCTCGCTGAGGGATGGATGCCGATGATACGTCCGTTGGGCAACCGCTCCATGGCCCGGGTTCGGGGCCATGGCGGGTTTCGGATCAATGGCGGGAAAGGCACGTTGGCCGGCATCCTCGGCCAAGGCTGAAGCCCGAGCTAGGCCCTGACTCCAGTCACCTCATCGGTGGCGCACCTGTACGAGATTCTCAGCGCCGGCGAGCGGGGGATCGCACCGGCGCGGCAGGCCGAACTGGATGCTCTGGTCGGATGGCTGTCGACCAACTGTAGGTTGGCGAAAAGTGATGATTGGAGCCGTTCACCAGGGGCTGAAATCGGCCAGGAGCGGACGGCCGTGATGGGCAGTCTTAGGCCCGAAATCCCGGGACGATGCTGCACGTACGAAAATCAAAAACCAAATGTGGTGACATCTTTCAGGCGCGCTATCCCAGCGGCGCTGTTTTTCTTCACGATCTAGCGCCGCACGCATTGATTTACATGATGTACAGATAACCATCATGGTCAATAACACTGCGAGCAAGGTAGTGGGTTTCGTTTTTATAAAAAACTCGGCCCCCGACTAACGAATAAAGTGCGGTGAAGTACTGCACCAAATTGATTGCGTAATTGCCTCGTGACGAGGAGTTGCAGTCGCCGTGAATATATGGCGCGATACCGTCCATATGAAAGCCAACGTATAGGCAGTTGCCGGCCTCCTCGGCGAACATTAAACCCTTCGCCAGCTCCAGCGGAGCTTTCCGTTGTTCCGACCAATCGGGGAACTGTGCCGTCTCGTCACCGCCTTGCCATTTGAGGCGCTCGCTGGTGAAAAAGGTGGCCAGGCGCTGGAAGTCTTTTTCTTCCGCTTTTACGTAGCGCTGCAGTTCTCGCAGCCAGGCGGTACGTACCAGTTTGTCTTTGATCCGGACTTTCAGAAGCATGCCTTCGCTGGTGATGTGGTTGGCGAAGAAGTAGCCCCAGTGGTCGGCTTCGTCCTTGGTTTTCTGATGGGCTTTGAGCAGTGCAAGCGCGCTGTCGGCGTCTTCATCGAAATGGCGCAACACCGGTTTGGTCATGCCGACCCACCATTGGAGCTTGGCTTCACGAGCATCTTCTTCCGGGTCTGAGCCGCCCTCCCACGCCACATAGGTGCTCCAGTAACTACAGCCATCGCTGGAGGCATATATGTCGATCATCGTTTCACTGGTTGCCAACGCCCAGAACGCCAATCCCGGCAAGCCGCCTAGCCAGTCCATGAAGGCTTCCGCTTCGTCGCCTTGGATATGCAGCCCATACAATCCTTTGCCGACCCTCACCTGTTGCACGTTGAGGTCGGTGAAAACGGCGGGTTGTGGATGGCCCCGGTCGCCGGCGAACGTTGCTTCTAACCCTTGTAAAAACGCGGCGGTAAACGTCCCGTTCAACCCTTTAAGCAACACCGCGAGCTGATTGTTATCGGACTTCAAGACGATATTGAGCGATGACTCGGACATGGGAATTCCTAGAGCTGGCTGGGTTGAGGATATGTTGTGAAAAAAGAGGGGCGCCCTGCCGAGAGGGAAAGACCTGAACAAGAAGGTCCGGCCAGTATGTGATCCATCACAATACAGCTCCTGGTCAAAACGGCGCTTCGTCCGAAGCGAGAGATAGCCCAAGCAGTGGGCTTACGACAGGCGCTTATCTTCAGTTTGGCGGTAGCCAAATGCAACGGCTGGCACAAGTTTGTGCGCGAAAAAGGCCACCGTTTTATTTTCCTAGTCTCAACGTCCGCTCTTGGTCGATTCTGTTGAAAAAGTAGCTTTAGCGGCAGCCAGCCGGTCGGATGTGCCTGCTGTCGAAGTGGCTGCAAGCCACTTCAAGTTGCCTTCCGGCGTTTCACTGAGCGTCCTTGCTCAGGTTTGAGGG